>NZ_JAUBVJ010000039.1:0-9659 GCF_036702785.1 Microcoleus sp. AR_TQ3_B6
GAGGACTTTAGCTTTGAGGCAGGGGTTTCAACCCCTGTCGGACTATCGGTTTAACGTGTTTGTTGACACCAATGGGCTCTTGGAGTGTCCCTACGGGCAGCTAGGATTATTTATTCTGTAAATTGAGAGATTCTAGGCTGACGCACCCTACAAGTTTTCAAGGATTCAAAAACTCTAAATGGTTTCCTGAAGTCGATCGCAGTTTTGCAGCAGACCCTTGCATTTTCAACCTGCCGCGTTCTAACATGATAATCCAATCGGCCCGATCGATCACTCGGGGCCTGTGAGTGATAAAAATCGTGGTTTTCCCCTGCCGGTACATCAACAATTGTTCTAAAACTTCCGCTTCGCTTGCGGGGTCAAGCCCTGCGGTAGATTCGTCTAAAATCAATACGGGCGGGTTGTTGAGAATGGCGCGGGCGATCGCCAATCTCTGTCTTTGTCCCCCAGAAATATTCGCACCAAACTCCCCTAAAACTGTTTGATATTTATCAGGCAATTGGCTGATAAATTCATCCGCCCCCGCAATTTTACACGCTTTCACAATCTGTTCAAAGCTGATATCTGGATTGCCCAACCGAAAATTATCCATAATCGACCGACTCCAAAAATGCGCTTCTTGAGGAACCAAAACCACCTGCTGTCTGAGACTGTCGAGAGACAAATCCTGCAAGTTGTAACCGCCAATTCTAATATTACCAGATTGCAGCGGATACAGACCAGCAATTACTTTAGCTAGCGTACTTTTTCCGCAGCCGGAATAGCCTATTAAAGCTATGGCTTGACCGCCGGGAAAGGTGACAGAAAAATTTTCCAGCAAGTCGAGTCTGCCCGGGTAGTGAAAACTCACACCGTTGCAAACAATACTGTCGCGGTCCTGAATGGTTACAAAAGGTTTATTCGTATCGTTTTTAGTTTCCGGTGCAGCGTCGATGACTTCCGACAGGCGTTGAGTAGCTGTCTGAACGCGAGTCATTTCATCACTAAATCCGACTAAGGAAGTCACCCAAGTAGTAACGTTTTGATTCATGCTAATAAACGCTAGCAACTGACCGATACTCAATACCTTTTCAATCACCAAACCGCTGCCCAACCACAGCAGAGTAATGCTGCCCGCAGATCCAATAAAACCAGAAAAGATATTGTTGAGAATGCCAATTTGCGTAGTGCGGAAAGTCAGCTTTGCTAAGCGACCGAAGCGGCTTTGAAATTCTTCCCAAAGTTGCTGGCCGCTGCTGGTCGTTTTGACAGTCAGCGCGCCTTTAAAAGTTTCTACTAAAACGCCTTGAGTTTCTGCTTCCAGCACCAATAAACTGCGCGTTTTGTGCTGCAATGCGGGCAGAAATACCACTGTTGAGACAGTCATTAACAGAGCTATAGCTGTAGCTGCTAGGGTCAGTTCCTTGCTGTAGAATAGCATAAAAATAAAAGAAACTACGGCTATAAAAAATTGACTGGGCAAGCTGATAGCGACTTGAGAAACTAATTTATTGATTTCTTGGATATCTTGTAATCTACTGACAATTTCGCCGCTGCGTCTGGTTTCGTAAAAATTCAAAGGCAATCGCAGGAATTTGCGGGCGAATTCCATGACTAATCCCAACTCTAAACGCTGGGAAAACTGAGCAATTAAGTTCGACTGTACTAATCCTAAACTGCTGCTAAAAAGGTTCATCACTATAACTGCGATCGCCACACTGGCCAGGAGTTGTCTGTCGCCCCGCACCAGGATGTCGTCGGTGAGCAGTTGAACTAGAAAGGGCGAAGCGATCGACAGCAAACCCAAAACCACGTTCAGCAAAAATGCTTCTATTAAAATCTGGCGGTAGATCCCAATCCGGCGCATCCATTTTTCTAAGGCATTGGCGGGCGGTTGACCCTCGGCTGCCGCAAAAAACCGCTCCGCGTCGGGTTCTACTAGCAAGCACAGCCAATCTGTCCAAGCTGCTGCTAATTCTGCTTTAGAAACGTAGCGCATACCGACGGCTGGATCGCCGATCGCATATTTGTTGCCCTGTTTACCGTACAAAACAACCCAGTGATAGCCGTTCCAGTGAATAATGGCCGGTAAAGGCGCTTCCTCAATTTTGTCTAAAATAGCAGCCGCGGCTCGCACGGAGCGGGCATTAAAGCCGATCGCCTCACCGCCTTGTTTCAAGCCCAGTAAAGTCGTCCCTTGCTGGCCCGTACCGACCAATTCTCGCAAACGGCTGATTGTAAAATTCTGTCCGTAAAATTTGGCGATCGAAGCCAGACAAGCAGCGCCGCAATCTTCTTCGCTTTGCTGGAGTACAACCTGATATTTCCGAGAATTATTGATTTTTCCGTAGAATGATATTCCTGGGAAAAATGGGATGTTTTTTAGCATTTTTTCAAATGAGTAGAGCATAAAGAACAATACCCACCGCCGCCTGGCCAATCAGCACAAAGCACCCATAATTTTATGGGTGCTGGCTGGCTTCAAATTTCTATAACTGGATTAACCTGAGATGTTGCACCATTCTCAATAAGCTTTTTGTGAACAGGCAAGATGCCTGTTCCACAAGAAAATTCACTCTTTGTGGAACAGGCATCTTGCGTGTTCTTGATTCTTGAGAATGGTGCAAGATGTGAGTTAACGGAACTTTAACAAAATATGAGTTCGAGATCGGGGAACGGCTAGATCGTGTTTTCTTGCCTCGTTGTATTTTAGATTGCGGCGAGCTCCGGCAGGTCTATTTCTGCCCAAACCCCGCAACCTTAAGCAGCACAACGTCTTCAAAGGGATTGCAGCCAGAGGACAGACTTCGGGACATTGGTTTTTTGGCTTCAAACTCCATATGGTTTGCCATGATATTAAGTATTGTTAACTTTCCTTAGATAAGGAAAATTTTCTCAAAGTCCCACCGCGTAAAGAATACAGCCCCTCAACGGCGAGTTCCGGAAAAAAAAATTTGTTACCCCCCTTGCGCAAATAAGGTTCAGTATGTTTCTATATTTTCATCGCTGAAGTATACCGCTACACAATCCGCAGCTAGCCCACTTAGACGAGCGATCCTCGGTTATTCTAAGTTCGCTCATCGGGCTATGAGATTGTGCAGCACAATAACTAATCCCTAGGTTTCAAGGAACTGCCAGGATAAAATTTTTTCTTGAGTAAAATTCAAGCAGCCTGCGTATCATTACCTTGATTTCAAGGTGAAAAAGCAGGTATCAATCAATAGGTGTAAAAAAACTACTCTATGCTGATTAATGTTTGGAATACGTTTAAATGCTAGATACATTAAGTACGGTGTCCCAGGGAGATAGTAGTATTTGTATCGCCGTTTTGGATGGTCCTGTTGACCAAAATCATCCTTGCTTCCAAGGCGCCGACTTAACGTTTCTTCCCACCTTGGTTAAAGCGGAGGCCCAGATCGGTGGCAATATGTCCGCCCACGGCACCCACGTTGCCAGCATTATCTTTGGGCAACCGGGCAGTCCGGTGCAGGGGATAGCTCCCAAATGTAAGGGGATAATTGTGCCAGTCTTCGCCGACGATCGCCTCAGAACTTCCCAGCTAGATTTGGCTAGGGGGATCGAGCAAGCAGTCAATGCCGGCGCCCACGTTATCAACCTCAGTGGGGGTCAACTGACCGACTATGGCGAGGCCGATGGCTGGTTGCGGAATGCCGTTCGTCTGTGCCGAGAGAACAACGTCTTGCTCGTAGCTGCTGCAGGCAACAACAGTTGCGATTGCTTGCACGTACCCGCTGCCTTGCCCTCTGTGCTAGCGGTAGGGGCGATGGATGCTAATGGCAAACCCGTGGACTTTAGCAACTGGGGCGAAGCGTACAAAGACCAAGGCATCCTTGCCCCGGGCAAGGACATCCTGGGAGCTAAACCCGGTGGTGGCACCGACCGCCTGAGCGGTACGAGCTTCGCCACTCCGATTGTCTCAGGTGTAGCAGCCGTGCTGCTGAGCCTTCAGCGGGAGCAGGGGGAAACCCCCGACCCCCACAAAATTCGTCAAATATTATTGCAGAGTGCCTTACCCTGCGACCCTGACTTGCCAGAAGAAACCCGTCGGTGTCTGGCGGGCAGACTGAACATCCCTGGAGCCATAACGTTATTAAAAAAAGGAGGAAATATGGCTGAGAATTTAGCATCAGTCGGTGCATCAGAAGTAGAAGCCGCAGGCTGCGGTTGTGATGGCGGCTTAACCAAGGCCAGTGAAGCGATGGCTAATCAAGCGCAACCTGCTCCTAGCTTGGTTGCTGCTGCCGCCAAGCTAGGAGCCGCTGAGGCTGTCTCTAGCAACACCCCCAACTTGCAGAACTTGATGCAATCGTTTCCTACATCTGTAACCCAACAACCACCAATGATGCCCAACTTAACTGCTAACTCGGTCACCGCCAGCCAAGCCCCCAGCGAACTTCCGGCTCTCGGTCAGATTGTTTATGCCCTAGGAACCCTCGGCTATGACTTCGGGACGGAAGCCCGCCGGGACTCGTTCAAGCAACTGATGCCGCCGTTTGACATAGGGGGAGGGGTGATGGTGCCAGCGAACCCCTACGACGCCCGCCAGATGGTGGACTACCTGGACGAAAATATTTCTGAGGCGCGATCGCTCATTTGGACGCTGAACATTGAACTGACTCCGGTTTATGCGATCGACCCCACCGGTCCCTTCGCCGCCGAGTCCTACCGCGCTCTCCACGAACTGCTATCCGGTCAAATCCAACCCGAAAACGATGCCGAATACGTTGAGCGCGTCAGCATACCGGGCATCTTGACCGGGCGCAAAGTCAAGCTCTTCTCCGGTCAAGTTATCCCAGTGGTTGAACCCCAAAGCACCCGCGGCATCTACGGTTGGAAAGTCAACAGCTTGGTGAGAGAGGCGATGGCAGCGGTTCAAGCTGAAGACGGCACTGCTGATGAAGACCGCATCCGCAGCACCCTAGATGGCTTCCTCAACCGCATCTACTACGACCTCCGCAACTTAGGAACCACTTCCCAAGACCGCGCCCTGAACTTCTCCGTCACCAACGCCTTCCAAGCGGCCCGAACCTTCAGCGAAGCGGTTGCCGTTGGCATGGAACTCGACAGCGTTACTGTTGAGAAAAGTCCCTTCTGTCGCATGGATAGCGACTGTTGGGATGTGAAGTTGAAGTTCTTCGACCCTGAAAACAACCGCCGTGCTAAGAAGATTTTCCGCTTCACCATTGATGTCAGCGATCTGATTCCGGTCACATTGGGCGAAGTTCGTTCTTGGTCTTCACCGTATTAAAGGGCAATACAATTGGGGTGAGAGTGCCACAACAAAATGGACTCTCGCCAAGACATCTAGATTTGTTCACCCTATCCATACGGAGAATCCTCAACCATGCGACTTCCTATATTGTCTCCCCCCGTCAAACGGCCTCATTTCATCCAGCCTGCGCTGTGCGTGGATGTGGAAGATGGTCTTACCGAGGATTTGGTGCATATTCGGATGGATCTGCTCCATGGCGCTAACTATAACGATCCTTCAGCCTATGCCAACCGCAGTTTCAGCCAAGTGATGCACTCTAGTGCCAGCCAGAGTACAGCCAGCCAGGGCTGGGGCGGCTTTGGGGGCATGGGACGATTTTATTAATGAGCCACTGATAAGTCCCTAATCACCATGCCTCAGCCAACTGAAACCCTATGGCAAATTGGTCAAGCTGGTAAAGGAGGTCAGGAGTTTTCGCAGGTAGGCGGCTGGCAAGAGGAATTTACCTACGTTGTTGGGTCAGATCGAGACCCGATTAACCAGCCCCAGATGCCATCGTTGCTTGTGGTTCCCGGTCGCAAGACCAAACCGCAGAGCAAAGGAAAGCAGCTTTTTTCCACGGACAAACTGAATATCCAATTCTCCCTTGTCCGAAGCTACAGCACAGGCGAACTTACGCTCTTTTACAACTTTTTTGGCTCTCAGGTTGACACCCTCTGGGTTGATGGTGAGCCACTGACCGAACTCGTCGGGGTCGGGTCAGGCAAGCCAACCAAAACCCAGATTCCCTTGCCAGCCCTCAGCGCTGGGCAACATACCCTGACCCTGACCACTGCTGGTGGGTCGAGAGATGGGGCACACCGGATCGACTACCTCAAGTTAGAGGGAGTTGTGGCTCCCCAGCAACCGCAAACCCTCCAAACACCCGAAACACCCAAGGAAACTAAGGAAACTGAGGAAACTATGGCTAATGAGAAAAAGGAAACGGCTAAGGAGAAAACAGAAGTAACACCCCCGGAAGTCTCCTCCACCCCTGAAGAGAAAAAGTCTTACGTGCCTACTTCCCAGACCGGGCTGCAAGATTATGCCTACTGGTGCGACTACGCCAAGAAGCAAGCCAAGAAGGCACAGAGACACCCTAAACCCTTCCGCCGGGGCCGCATCTGGACCTAATCCCTAGCCTGTGTTTTCAAAGTCTTAGATCCCCCCAACCCCCCTTAAAAGGGGGGGCTAAGAATCTCTTAAAGTCCCCCTTTTTAAGGGGGATTTAGGGGGATCAAAAAAATTAGGAGGCTAAACGAGTAGTTTGAAAACACGCCCTAGCCTGTCTTGTTATCGTCCACTTATTGACATCCTCACCGGCAAACAAGGCGCGGTGATTCCCAAACCTCACGATTTAGGTTTCTGTTTCATAGCAACTGCCTCTACCCACAAGGAGTTTTATGGTCTTATGTTCGCTCCACAGACTAACCCCGCTAGGCCAGCGGTTTTTATGTATCGAAATTCCACAGAAGAATTTCTTTGTTGTTTTGATTCAAGGGATGCATATTTCATTGCCCCATCCTCTTTTCCCGGTCTACCGATTTTTCTTCCCCGTTGCGAAACATCGCAAACTTTGGTGTTAGGGTTTATGTCTCCATCGACGGACAGTGGGTCATTGACCACTGAAATTATACTACGACACCTTGTAAAGCCGTCCTAGAAGGACGGGGTTTCTACCCAATTTTTTTGAGGACTGAGTGTTCGCTCTATGCAATCCACCACACTGCTCCAAATTAAGCCGCACTTTCATGTCGAGGCGATCGAGCCAAAGCAAGTCTACCTCCTTGGCGAACAGAGCAACCACGCCCTCACCGGGCAACTCTACTGCCAAATCGTGCCTCTGCTGAATGGGCAACACACCCTGGAGCAGATTGTCGAAAAACTCGATGGGGAAGTCCCGGCGGAATACATCGACTATGTGATCGATCGCCTCGCCGAGAAAGGCTACCTTACCGAGGTAGCCCCGGAACTATCCTCGGAAGTGGCAGCATTTTGGAGCGAGTTAGGGATTGCACCCCCCGTGGCGGCGCAGGGGCTACAGCAGCCGGTCACGCTGACAACGGTTGGCGATAACATCAGTGAAGTAACCGTTGCTGCCCTCGCAACTGCCCTGCGGGACATGGGCATTCCGGTGCAAAATTCCGCAGATGCAGATTCTTCAGCGGCGCTCAACATCGTTGTGACCGACGACTATTTGCAGCCGGAACTAGCCACCATCAACAAGCAGGCTCTGGAGCGCCACCAAACTTGGCTGCTCGTCAAGCCGGTGGGTAGTGTCCTGTGGTTGGGGCCGGTGTTTGTTCCCGGAAAGACGGGGTGTTGGGGATGTCTGGCCCATCGGCTGGGGGGCAACCGCGAAGTTGAGTCGTCGGTATTGCGGCAAAAACAAGCCCAACAGCAGCGCAACGGTCAAAACGGGAGTGTATTAGGCTGCTTGCCCACAGCACGGGCGACGCTGCCTTCGACCCTGCAAATGGGGTTACAGTTCGCCGCCACCGAGATCGCCAAGTGGATTGTCAAGCAACACGTCAATGCCACTGCGCCGGGAACGGCACGCTTCCCCACCATCGACGGCAAGGTTATCACCTTCAACCAGACAATTCTGGACTTGAAAAGCCATATTTTGATTAAGCGGCCGCAATGTCCCACCTGTGGGGACTCGGGAATTTTGCAGCGGCGAGGGTTTGAACCGCTGAAGCTAGAATCGCGCCGCAAGCAGTTCACCCACGATGGTGGCCACCGTGCCACGACCCCAGAGCAGACCGTGCAGAAATACCAGCACTTGATCGGCCCCGTAACTGGAGTGGTGACGGAACTGGTGCGGGTTTCTGACCCAACTAATCCGTTGGTACATACCTACCGGGCGGGGCATAGCTTCGGCAGTGCCACCTCGCTGCGGGGGCTACGCAATACCCTCAAACACAAGAGTTCTGGCAAAGGCAAGACCGATAGCCAATCGCGGGCGAGTGGTTTCTGTGAGGCAGTGGAACGCTATTCGGGCATCTTTCAGGGGGACGAACCCCGCAAACGGGCAACCCTGGCGGAGCTGGGAGATTTGGCAATTCATCCGGAGCAGTGTTTGTACTTTAGCGACGAGCAGTATGCCAATCGGGAAGCCCTGAACGCTCAGGGTACAGAGGCAGCCTATCGCTGGATTCCCCATCGGTTTGATGCAAGTCAAGCGATTGACTGGACTCCAGTGTGGTCGTTGACCGCACAGACGCACAAATATCTACCCACTGCCTTTTGCTACTACCACTACCCCATGCCGGAAGCTTATCGCTTCTGTAAGGCCGATTCCAACGGTAACGCAGCGGGCAACACCCTGGAAGAGGCAATATTGCAAGGGTTCATGGAACTGGTGGAGCGCGACAGTGTAGCTTTGTGGTGGTACAACCGTCTCAGCCGTCCGGGGGTGGATCTGGGCAGCTTTGATGAGCCGTATTTTGTCCAGTTGCAGCAGTTCTACCGGGAACAGAACCGCGAACTATGGGTGCTGGATTTGACTGCCGACCTCGGCATTCCGGCGTTTGTGGGCGTATCGTATCGCACGGTGGGAAGTTCAGAGCGGATAATTGTTGGTTTTGGGGCGCACCTTGACCCGAAGATTGCCATTCTTCGCACCCTCACAGAAGTAAACCAAATTGGGCTGGAACTCGACAAAATTCCCGACGAGCAGCTCAAGGGTGAGTCGAAAGACTGGCTGGTAGGAGTGACTCGAGCCAGTCATCCCTGTTTAGTCCCAGATGCATCGCAGCCGCTGAAGACCGCCAATGATTACCCCAAGCGTTGGAGTGATGACATCTATGCAGATGTGATGACCTGTGTGGGGATTGCCCAAGCAGCAGGTTTAGAAACGCTGGTGCTAGACCAGACGCGACCGGACATTGGCTTGAACGTGGTCAAAGTGATTATACCGGGAATGCGAGGTTTATGGTCGCGGTTAGGACCAGGGCGGCTCTATGACGTGCCGGTAAAGCTGGGGTGGCGAACCGTGCCCCTAGCTGAGGCAGAGATGAACCCCATGACGATACCGTTTTAAGTCTTTTTAAAGTTTGCGGGCGACGGGCTTCGCTACATACCAGATGTCGCCCTACTAGGCTTCTTCCCAACGAAGAAGAGGATTGACCCACCTTAACGGGTCAACAAACCAAACAACAAAATGAGGAAATTACTCATGGATAAGAAGAACATTCTGCCCCAACAAGGCAAACCAGTGATGCGGAGCACCACTGGTAAACTCCCCAGCTACTTGGCTGAACTCTCTGAGGAAGCTCTCGGTGGTAATGGTGCGGAAGCATCTGCCCCTTTCTGTATCTGTGCCCACGATGGTGCGGAAGCATCTGCCCCTTTCTGTATCTGTGCCCACGATGGTGCGGAAGCATCTGCCCCTTTCTGTATCTGT
>NZ_JAUBVJ010000039.1:9759-17831 GCF_036702785.1 Microcoleus sp. AR_TQ3_B6
GCCTACGATGGTGCGGAAGCATCTTAGACTGGTTGCCTGTCCTCCTTCGACGAATAAGGATATATAGCCTAGCTCGCTTTAGTGGCACGACAGTTAACCTCGAGTTGCTATCGTAGTGATTTCCTAGGCTGTGTGTTGTTGACGAGGTTAAAGATGTCGAGTTGCGTTCAAAACTTTACTTGATCCTGAGTTTTGTACACTACCTTCATCAACCTCGTCTTCATCTTACACCTCTCAAGAGACTACCGCTACAAGGCTTCGGCGTCTAGCAGTGTGAAAAATCGGAAGTTAATCGCCATCAGGTTAATTCCAGTGGCGATTAACTTGCAATAAATATTTTTTGGTAAAAAGGCAATTCGTACTTTTCGTTAGAGTTAGGCACTCTATTGAGATTGGCAACAAAAATGATAGTGGTGCGATGTACCTTACTAATACCAAATTGGCATAGGAAGTCTTGATTCAAAAGTCTGGAATAGCCTATTGGTTTTAATCCAAAATCCCAAATCAAAAATCAAAAATTGGTATAAGATGATGTCCCTAACTTCTATACTTCAAAATAATCATCTCAAAGACCGCCGTCTTCAGTTTGTCCGAACTCATCAAGAGGTTTTTGATGTTGAACCAATGTTCCCTCTCCGTCTTTTTGAAGAAACAATTCTGGAGATAGAAGGTTCTTGTGGTATTGAATCCTCTTGTAAAGTCGAAGGGAGCAGACTGCTAGCAGGGCGTTTTGAGGTTTGTAATGATTTTGGAAAGACTTGGCCACAATCGTTAACCCATGCGTTTAAGTTCTTGGATAAAATCGAGAATCGGTTGGGTGTACGTATTCATCGTGAACCGTTTGAGCAGTTTGCAGCCGCACATATTAGCTCCCGCAAAATTATGAATAACACTATTGGCATTCACTTGGGTTCAAAGCTGGAAGATTCCAGTGTTATGCTGTACATCCATCTCGACGAAAAGGAAGATCCTGAAGAATTAGCAAGGACAGCGATCGCTCTCGATGGTGGTCACTACTCAGATGAATTAACACAGGTTTTGATTAGAGATACGATGGTCATCGGTTTTGAACTTTTCTTTGATGGTCGCAGTCATGTGGAGCTATGTCCTATTGCTCCAGCACAACCTGGAGCAATAGGAAACAGAGGAAAGTATCTCACATCCTATATGCAAAAATATTGTTCACAGAAAGTGAATTACATTTTTAGGGGAGCATATTTCCTCATGGCAAGCTTCTCTAAAGCTTATGCAACGCCAGTCTTATGGTGTTACTTCCAAAACGTCAAAGACATACCAAAATATTTTATATTTAATAGCTTAGGTGATAGAGTCTATAATTTTTGTCAAAGTCAAAGTTGTATCACACTTGCTGCTGTGGCTGTTACAGAGCAAGAGTTAGAGAACAGTCGATTAGAAAACTTTTGTTTTTACTACAATAAACGTGACGAATGTCAACCGCATCCGGTTTTTTGATTTTTCTTGAAAATAACTCGGGCGACGAGCTCGAAAACTTAGAATAACCGATCGATTTCAGGGTTGTGATTTTGTCAGAATCAAACAGTAATATGAAGTCGCAAAAAGAACGCTATAGCGGCTCTCAATAAAATGAGGTACACACCGCTCGCAACTGATGCCCACGGAGGCCTATGCCCTATGCCCTATGCCCTATGCCCTATGCCCGCGAGATCACCTCATGTTACTGAGAAAGGCTATACATATCAATCTCCCCGTCACCCTCTCCCCTAGTCTCCCCGTCAATCATCTGTAGCAAACACTCTGCTGTCATCGACTAACCCACCTAATTGTGTTTTGTAATTGTCCATCGCCATGAGCAATCACCCTTTCGCTGTTTCCCTCAACCCTTTTGTCCAAGTCAAAAGCGCCGAAGACTACTACACCCTGCACTCGGCAGAATCCGATCCGACCGCTTTGCTAACCCTTGCCACAACGCCCGGAATCGGTATTGCTCTCGATCGTCTCAAGGAAGGCAACGCCACCACCGCATCTCTCGTGCAAGGGTTAGCCGAAGTTGATGGTCGGGCAGCCGGGGAACAGTTTGCACTGACGCTACAACAATTCGATGAGCGGGGTTGGTTGAGTTACGCCGTGTTGCCGCTGGCAGTGGCGGTTCCGATGGTGGAATCTGCCGAATTGAATCTGACCGAACCCTACTGGACACAAACCCGTCTGGGCCTCTCCCGCTTCGCCTACCAACATCCCTACGAAGGCACAATGGTGCTGGAGTCCCCCCTCTCCAAGTTTCGGGTCAAGCTTCTAGACTGGCGAGCAAGTGCGCTGCTGGCTCAACTCGCCCAGCCCCAAACCTTAGCAACACTGACGCCACCGCCCTACCTCGGACCAGAAACCGCCTATCAGTTCCTCAATTTGCTGTGGGCCGCGGGGTTTCTGACGGCTGACCCTGAACCCCCCTCGCTCCAGCTTTGGGACTTTCATAACCTGCTGTTCCACAGCCGCAGCCGCAACGGTCGCCACGACTACCCAGGCATAGACAATGACATTGAGCAGTGGTCGGATTTCCCAGTGGTGAAGCCGCCCATGAGCGACAGGATTGTGCCACTGCCGCATCCGAACCTGGGAGCATTGATGTATAACGATGCCACGCTGACACAAGCGATCGAAGCACGAAAATCGGTTCGACAATTTGACGATAACCATCCGATCTCGATCGAGCAACTAAGCGAACTACTGTATCGCACAGCCCGTGTTAAGGAATTAATGGGCATAGAAGAGTTGTTAGGTAAGAATTGGCGAGAAAAACTAGATTTTAAAGCAGATATTGACTATGGCGAGTTGAGCCGTCGGTCGTACCCTAACGGTGGATCGATGTATGAGCTAGAGATTTATCCGGTGGTGCGACGATGTGAAGGGTTGGACACAGGGCTGTATCACTACGACCCATTGAACCATCAACTCGAGCAGATTATGGGGGCAGAAGGCAATATCTTTGCTCTGTCAGGCTATAACAACTTTGTGAACAACCTCCCAGACGGTTTGGACTCACCACAAGTCCTTCTGGTAATTACAGCGCGATTTGGTCGGCTCTTTCGTCGCTACCGCTCTTTCGGTTATGCCTTGGTGCTTAAGCACGTTGGGGTGCTACAGCAAAACTTTTACTTGGTGGCAACCAATATGGGTCTGGCTCCCTGCGCGTGGGGGGGTGGAGATAGCGATGCTTTTGGTCGGGCGACGGGTCTAGACTATGTGGAAGAGTCGGCTGTCGGAGAATTTATGATCGGGTCATTGCCCAACCGCAATGTCGAAGCAAGTGGGTTGGAGTCGATTGAGGTTGATGACGCGGAAGGGTTGACTGAGGCTATGGTCTCAGCTAGTGAGATTGAATTTGGTGGAGTTGAGGCTGAATCTGAGTCTACTGAGACAGAAGTATTGGCAAGTCAGCTACAGTCAGTTGGGCTAGTGGCAAAAATTCCGCCGGCTCAGGTGTGGGAAAGTCCTGAAAATACCTCAGCGCAAGTGGAGGACACGGGGGCTAAGGCTGTTGAGTTGGCTCCTTCAGATCTGCTCTCCCAGACTCCAGATTCATCCAGTGTTGCTGAGGGTGAAAGCGAGTCGGCGGGAATTTGGGCGAGTGAAGTTGAGAGTTCTGCAACCAAACTATCGATCGCACTCCACCCCCACGACCTCGACGATCGCATCCCCGGACTAGCTGAACTCCACAACCAAACCCTCGGCGACCCCCGCATCACGATCGTAATTTTAGACGGCGACCCAGATTACACATTATCCTGTTTTGCCGGAGCTCAAGTCTCCAAGGTTTTTCCCTACTGGCACGAACCAGCAGATCCGATCGGCCCAGAACATTATGCCAGCTTTCAAGCAATCAGGGATAAGGGGCTCAAGGGTAAAGAGAAACAAGCCGCGATCGACGCTGCCTTACCAGAAGACATCCGGACGCGGGTTGAAATCAACGACCATGCTTGCCACGCCACCAGTACAATCGTCGGTCAAGAGCACAGCCCTGTTTTCGGCGTGGCTCCCAAATGCCGGGTAATCAATATGCCCCACGATGCCCTAGCACAAGGTAAGTCCGACGATGAAATAGGTAACTATAACGATGTGCTGTCTGCTCTTAACCTCGCCCGCGCTTTTGATTTAGCCTTAGAATTGGGTGCAAATATTATCCACTGCGCTTTTTGTCGCCCCACCCAAACCAGTGAAGGGGAAGAGATTCTTCTCCAAGCGATTAAGAAATGTCAAGACAACAATATCTTGATCGTCGCGCCTGTAGGGAACAATTCAAACAAATCCTGGTGTCTCCCTGCCGTAGTGCCAGGGATTTTGGCAGTGGGAGCCGCAAAAGTCGATGGTACACCAGCTCACTTTAGCAACTGGGGCGGCAACAACACAGAACAAGGTATCCTCGCTCCGGGTGAAGATATTCTAGGGGCGCAACCCTGCACCGAAAAGCCCGTGCGGATGACAGGAAGCAGCATGGCAGCCCCAGTGATGACGGGTATTTCTGCGCTGCTGATGAGTCTGCAACTGCAAGAAGGCAAACCCGTCGATGCCGAAGCCGTCCGAATAGCACTGCTCAATACCGCGATTCCCTGCGACCCAGAAAAACCAGAACGCTGTCTGCGCGGCTTTGTCAATATCCCGGGCGCAATGAGAGTGCTGTTTGGGCAACCCTCCCTCACCATTTCCTTCGCGGGCGACAAAGTGATCCGCACCGAACGGGCAGGCTATGCCGCCCCCGTCGCCAGTCATGCCCCCCCCAGTACCCAAGAGGTTGTTGCGAGTGCAGCGATGCCTGCTGTCTTGCCCGCCACTCCTGCCGAGGAACCCGTCACCGCCGCCGCGACTCCCGCAGACACAGGCACTGTGGAAGCCAGCACCGCCTACTCTGGCAACGTTTACGCCCTAGGGACGATCGGCTACGACTTTGGAGATGAAACCCGCCGCGACTCTTTCCAACAACAGATGGCTCCCGCCGAAGTAAACGGCATCACGGTGCCAGCAGACCCCTACGATCCTCGTCAGATGGTGGAGCACCTCGATCGCAATCCAGATGAAAGCCGTTCCCTGATCTGGACCTTGAGCCTCGATGGAGACACGATATATGTCCTAGAGTCAACCGACGGCGAAGTCTACGAGATGTTTGTGCTGATGTTGGCGGGGCAACTCGAGCCAGAAGCCAGCGATGATTTTGTGGAGAGGGTCAGCATACCCGCCCGACGCACCAACCGCACGGTGGAACTCTCCTCCGGTGAGGTTGTGCCTGTAGTGACGGTACCTTACCCGCGGGGAATGTACGGCTGGAAAGTCAATACCCTGGTGAACTCGGCGATGGCGGCAATCTCTCGTCGGGTGGACGAAGCCCAAGCACCCCTCGTGCGACAGGCTCTGATAGCCTTCCTCAACCGAGTCTACAACGATCTTCGCAATGTGGGGCAGACCTCGCGCGATCGGGCCCTCAACTTCGCCGCCACCAACATCTTCCAAGCCGCTGTGACCTTTGCTCGGGCGATCGCGGAAGGTCGGCAACTCGACACCATTAACGTCGAAAAAAGCCCGTTCTGTCGCATCAACAGTGACTGTTGGGATGTCAAGCTTGAGTTCTACGACCCAGACAATAATCGTCGGGGGCGCAAAGTTTTCCGCTTTACCCTGGATGTGGTGCTCCTGATGCCGGTGACTTTGGGTGAAGTGAGAAGCTGGTCACTCCCTAGTAAAGATCAGAGTTGAACGCACCGGTGACGGACTCAGATCGATGCCGGTAACATAGGGAGTCGGGATTCGGGGAATGTGGAATTATTGACCTAGACTCGATCGTGCCCGTGCAACCGGAAACGATATACAGCCTATTCTAGGTTTATGAAGTACACCCCAGAAACCGGGTTTCTTTACAGTTCTCGCCTCTAAACTAATTCTGTTGCTCGAAACCCGGTTTCTCGCGATCTACCTTTACATAGAATATGCTGTAATATCATGTCCGGTGGATTACCCGACCTCAGGTAGGGGCGGGTTCACTAACAATATCTGCCAACAATCTCCAATCTCAAAAACCCGCCCGGCCGGGATATTATGGTCAATCGATCGGAACTGATTCTGTTGCTCGAAACCCCGTTTAACTTCCAGGCTCTGCCTGGGAACCGATGTAAGCGAGGCTCTGCCTCTGCCCAGACTATGGAGGCTCTTCCTCCGGATCTGCGTTACCAGGCTCTTCCTGGTAACGAGTATAATCATTTAGGATTGCTATAATACCTTGGCGCGACTTAAGTTAAAGAGTTTTTATGAACAGGCATCTTGTCTGTTCCACAATTTGTATTACTAAGGCTCAAGAAGTAAAAACATGGGAATAGAATTTAACCATTTATATGTTACTCTCGACACAGAAACCCTAGAGTCAATAGCCAAATCAGAGTTCATTAGCCAAGAATTCTGCACAATATCCAGAGATACCGTAGAAACTGATACAGAGAGTTGGGCGGGAACTTATCTCAGGGGAAAACATAGCTATATTGAGCTTTTTCCTCCAGGGGGTGCGGAAGGGTTGAGGGAAGGTTTTTCGGGTATAGGTTTCAATAGTAAACAAGCAGGACAGATTGATATTGTAGAAGAAAAGCTAAAATCCGTAGTAGCCCACGAAACGTTTTCTAGTTTGCAAGTTCGTCAAACCGAAGATGGAAAAGTGCCCTGGTTTCATTATTTGGCGCTCAAATCAGAGAGAGAAGCCTTCAGTCCGTGGTTGATGGAATTTCATCAGGATTATTTAGACTATAAAAACATCACGCTTACCAGTGCTGGTTGCTTTGACCGTGCTGCTTATCTCAAAAACCTTGCTACTTCCGAAACTTCTTTATTTGACGACATTTCAGAAGTTCATCTGGAATTGACTTTAGCCGAACACGAGGAACTAGCATTACTACTTCGAGTCTTTGGCTATGAGTCATCTGGCGTAGGAGATATTACTACCTATCGTTATGATGGTTTTACTTTACAAGTATCTCAGAAAGTTGCTCCCAGTTATCGAATTCGCAAGGTTGTTTGCACCATGAAGGCTCAAGCTCATCAGGAAAGAAAGTTCACTTTCGGTGATAATGCACAGTTAAATGTGGGTGGAGAGTTGGCAATTTGGCAGTTTGGATAACTGATCTCGGTTTGTAGATTAGTTTCGAGCGAGGTTAATTACATTTCAGCATATTATTTTGGTAGACTAAAAACTCCAAAAAATCTCTGAAGCTGAAAGTAATTTTTAAATTTTAAAAGCCTAAGTCAGAACCATTTCAGACGACCCATAAAGTTCTGAAATTTATGCTGTAGGACTTACACAATGGATATAAATAAGCACCCATAAACTTATGGGTGCTTTATTAATTCATATCGTTTCCGGTTGCACGGGCACGATCGAGTCTAGGTCAATAATTCCACATTCCCCCACTGACGACCCCCCACGGACCACTCCCCATCCCGAACGGTGTTACCGGAATTGATATCACATTAATATATCGAGCCCAATTGACAGCACTAAACCTTACCAGTAGCGGATCACTTTTCTGAAGGAGCCGTCGCAATTCCGGCGGTACACGACGTGACGCGTCGGACGGTAACAGTTTCGATAGTAATAGTGACCGCCGTTGACGCTAGCTGATTCTTCAGGGGTGAGTTCAGCAAACAGTGAATCGTCCTTTGTTTCTTTCATGATTTGACTCCGTTTAAGTTAATAAAAGTGAAGGGAAACTAGAAATATTATTTAATTTCTAGAGCCTCGTTTAACTACTGACAAATACTTCGGGTAGTGCTGTACCATCTCCGGAATATTGCGGACTTGTTTCAAGCCCAGTAAAGTCGTCCCTTGCAGGCCCGTACCGACCAATTCTTGCAAGCGGCTTATTGTAAAATTCTGTCCGTTAAATTTGGCGATGGAAGCCAGACAAGCGGCGCCGCAATCTTCTTCGCTCTGCTGGAAACCTGATATTTCATCAACCTGCTTACTTGTCCGAAGAAAGGCATTTCTCGGATAACAGGAATGTTCTTGAACATTTGGCAAAATGAATAATGAGTAGAGCCTAATGAACATTACGCCTCACCGA
>NZ_JAUBVJ010000039.1:17931-74199 GCF_036702785.1 Microcoleus sp. AR_TQ3_B6
GAAGGGAAACTAGAAATATTATTTAATTTCTAGAGCCTCGTTTAACTACTGACAAATACTTCGGGTAGTGCTGTACCCTCTCCGGAATATTACCGAGAAATTTTCAAAATTTACCCGATCGCACAACCTGACTCAGCGATCTAAACCACTAGGGTTTTGTAAGGGCGATTGCGGTTCGGATCGTACAGATAAAACTGGCTCGGCGGCGGCAGGAAAAACAGCATAGTGCCCCCCTCGCGGCTGCTGTTCTCGGTTTCGCTGTTGTTCTTAGCGCCGCTGACACCGCTGCTAGTGCTGCCACCGCTGACAGTAACAGACTCTCCATCGGTTAGTTCGGTGAAGAATGAATGTGGTTGATTTTTTGGCATGGAGAACTCCTATTAATGCCTATGTACTTACTTACTTACTACCTACGCATCGAAAAACCCGGTAACACTGCCAAAACTCTTTGCTGAAACGCCATATTTTCCTAAGTGTTGCCCGCTGGCTTCACTCCTGTTGATGTTTGGGGAAGTTTGCGGGTGGTAACGGCAAAGCTGTACGGATTTTTACATTTACCCTGTGAATTTTGATTGAGACTTCTAAACATATTCTTGGTTTCCGGAAAGCTGATAATAAAAGTGACAAAAGAAATAAGCGATCGATCTCTCCCTCTCCCCCAACTCAAAACTCGAAACTCAAAAGATTCCCCTCTCCCCCTTGCCGCCATGTCTCTCACTCCTGAACCCACACCCGCTGAAATTTTTGACAACGACCAGTTTTTGCCCCCTGTCAGCCGCTGGACGACATTGGGGGGCATTTTGATGGTGGCCACCTTTGGCGGGGCGATCGCCCTTGCTAGCGTCACCAAATACAGCGCTACAGTCAAAGCAGACGCCATCGTCCGTCCCGCGGGAGAAGTGCGCGTCGTGCAAGCAGCCACCGAAGGAACCGTCGAAAGCATTGCTGTCAGCGAGAATCAGACAGTAAAAGAAGGAGATGCGATCGCAGTTGTAGACGCTTCCCGTTTGGAGGCTCAAAAAAAGCAGTTACAAGAAATAATTAATCAGTCTCAAACATCAGCACAGCAAATCAACCAGCAGCTGCGCGACTTAGAAAATCAAATTTTGGCCAGCGCCCAATTTAAAAGCATCGAAAGTGACAGTTCCGCCCAACAGGAATTAATCGAATCCGCTTTAGTAAAATTCGCCAAATCGCTGCCGGATGTCGCCGAAAGACTCGGGCGAAGTCGGCGGGTTTTGCTCGTCAAGCAATCCTCCATTCAACAACAATTGATTCAAGCTAAAAAAGAGCTCAATCAAATTGAGTTAAAACTCGAAAATAGCGTGATCCGCGCGCCCGCTGATGGTACAATTCTCAAATTGGAAGTACAAAATACTGGTCAAACCGTACAAGCCGGCAGCGCGATCGCCCAAATCGTCCCCAGCGACGTACCCCTCGTAGTCAAAGCCAAAGTGACATCCCAAGACATCGCTCGCATCCAAATCGGCCAACCCGTACAGATCAGGATTTCGGCTTTGCCTTTCCCCGATTACGGCACATTAAAAGGAACCGTCAGCGAAATCGCCCCAGATGCGATCGCCCCTCAAAATCCCACTAATAATTTAGGTACAGCTTATTACGAAGTAGCAATTAAGCCCCAACAAACTTATTTAACAAAACTCGAATCCACCAGGGGTCAATTCTTCGGAACCCCCCAAGCCAACGTCCCCCGCCAGTATTCCATTCAATCGGGAATGGAGGGCCGAGCCGATATTATTACCGGCGAAGAAACTGTTCTGAAATTTGTTTTGCGCAAAGCAAGGTTGCTGACAGATTGGTAATTAGTCAACAGTGATTGGGAATTAGCCTGTAGAGTGCGTCAGTCTTGAGGTTAGTCTGAAAAATTTGGATTTTACCGACTGACGCACCTTACTTTATATTTGTTCTTTGTTTGACATTTGGCGATCGTAGGTATACTGTAGATTGTAGTAGATGCCACTGTCAACTATCTTAATCCACAAATCCAAAAGTTAATCTAACGTCATAAGCTGGTAACTAACCACTAACCAACTCGCAACCAATGGGGAAGTACAGGCGACCTAGAATTAATTTCGTTTTGGATGAGGATATTAGAGACGACTTAACGGTATGGGCTAAGGAGGAAGGACGCACTATGAGCAATCTTGTAGAGCGAATTGTGACAGCCGCAGTTCAAGGAAAGCGGAACAGTCACCCAAACCAAAACCCGCTCATCCCGGAAGAACGAGCGGAAAAAGGAGGCACTAGCAAATAGATAAACAGGTGTCTAGTATTTAAAACAGTCAGGAACCCCATAGCTAAAGCTAGGGGCTTGTAGACTGTCCGGCTCTTTGAGCGGGATGGCATAAGCCGAACCTGACCAGGCTAAGTCCTTCGAGGACTACGTTTCCTGAGTCATGACACCAACGAATGCTCCGCCAGTTCGTTGCTCTGTCGCTAAAAGTTAAACAGTTCTAAGGGGTTAAGACAGTGCTTTTAGCCGAACAAGCTCATTAAACATTGCCGAGGCTAACATTACACGCAAGTAGAAGAGACGCAAAAATGTCTAATTTTATTTTTGTTCTAGACACGAAACGGCGACCATTATCACCCTGTAAACCAGGAGTAGGGCGGTCATTGTTGAAGGCAGGTAAAGCATCTGTTTTCAGGCGATTTCCCTTCACGATCATTTTGAATAAAGAGGTTGATGCTAGTCCTAAATTATTAGAACTCAAGCTCGATCCAGGCTCAAAAACTACTGGTATTGCCATCAAGCAGGGCGACAAGATAATCTTCGGAGCCGAACTACAACATCGAGGACAACAAATTAAAAAAGCACTGCTGTCTCGTCGTCAAATCAGGCGAGGAAGACGCAATCGCAAAACTCGATATCGTCAGGCACGATTCCTCAATCGCACCCGTCCTGATGGTTGGCTAGCTCCATCCTTGCAGCATCGGGTCGAAACAACACTCACATGGGTTCACAAGTTGATTCGATTTGCACCCATTGCCAGCATTCTTCAAGAGCTAGTGCGGTTCGATTTGCAACTCATGCAAAACCCTGAAATCTCAGGCGTTCTGTATCAACAAGGAGAATTGCAGGGTTACGAAGTCCGCGAGTATCTCTTGACAAAATGGAATCGACAATGCCCTTACTGCTCGGTTAAAAATGTACCGTTCGAGATTGAACACATTCAGCCCAAGTCAAGAGGTGGCTCTGACAGGGTTTCTAACTTGACGATTGCCTGTCACGATTGCAATCAAAAGAAAGGCAATCAGGATGTTCGAGCATTTTTAGCGACTAAACCCGACCTGCTAAACCGCATTCTCAAGCAGGCAAAATTACCCCTCAAAGATGCAGCAGCGGTCAACTCAACCCGATGGGCATTGTTCAATGCACTTAAAGAGACGGGATTGCCCGTCACTACTGGCACGGGCGGACAAACTAAGTTCAATCGTAATCGATTAGAGTTGCCTAAATCGCACTGGCTCGATGCTGCGTGTGTGGGTAACGTTGAGACGCTCGAAGTCTTGAGTTCAAAGCCGTTACTGATTGCAGCAAAAGGGCATGGGACGCGACAGATGTGCGGTACAAACAAGTATGGCTTTGCTACTCGACACAAGTCCAGAGTGCAAATTCACAAAGGGTTTCAGACTGGCGATCTTGTCAGTGCAACCGTTACCGCAGGCAAAAAAGTCGGCTCTTATGTAGGGCGGGTTCTCTGTCGTGCTTCAGGTAGTTTTGATATCGTAGCTAAGTCTGGGAGAGTGGCAGGCATTAGCCACAAATATTGCAGTCCAATCCACAAAAAAGATGGCTATAGTTACGCATTTTGAAGAAAGGAACTTCAATGCGACTGAAGTCGCTGCCGCTTTCCTCCCCATGTCTAAAGCCAGGGGCTTCTCGCTCGTTTTTTGGTGACAAACCTAGTAGAACCAGAACCGTCAGAACCAGAAAACATACACAGCGCTACTGACCCCCAGAAGTGCCGGGAGATGGGGCGCAAGTACAGATAGAGGTTGAAGCGTATGGAACAAACAAGCGATCGCATTTTCAAGGTCAATTGCGTGTTTTATGGCGAACAAACCTCTTTTGAGGACAGTCGTTTTGGAGATACCGACGATGAATGAAACTTGGATAGTCTTTAAAGCTGAATCACTCTGGGCCCATGGCTGGGAAGAACGCAAGCTACTGCCCGTCGGTGGCTTGACCGATATTTTGGCAACAGAGTGGGACTTTTCGGGGAAATTGCCTCAAATCGGCGATCGCGTGCGAGAGTATGCAAACCTCGAAGATCCCGGCAACGGAATCACCCACGGTCGAGATGGAAACTGGATTGTTAAGAGTATCCACCAGTTCTCTTCGAGCGACACAAACCTGTGCATCGCGGTATGTTATTGCGCTTATGAACCCGTTGAGTCTAAATGGGTTGAATTAAAACGAGGAAAGCCTGTTAATGAGATTTTGCAACCCGCTGAAATTGGGTAGAAATCTCAGTCTTTTTGATTAATTATCTTAAGTCCGCAACGGCGGACTTTGTTTGATAATACGGGGTTTAAACCGCGCCCTTCAATCGATTTTAGATTTTAGATTTTAGATTTTAGATTGACCCCACGGATAAATGCGGGGGCTTGAGGATTTTCGATTTTCAATTTGGGATTGATTCCACGGATAAATGCGGGGGCTTGTACCACCTTTGAAATTCTTGGTCATCAAGGCGGTAACTGCAATTGCCAACCTCAAATCTCCCATCTCAAATTTCCAATCTGTATACCAGTATTCCAAGTAAAAAGAGCCGTTATTTGGCAGAATCGTCCCTGCGCCGAAGCGATAGAGATTCCCGAATTACCCGAATTTTTTGTAAATTTTAACGAAGAGGCTCTGAAATTGAAATAACGTGTCAATATAGAAATGTGAGTTCAATTCTATTCTTTCCTCATGGCTAAACAGCGCGTTCTTTCTGGAGTTCAGCCAACAGGCAATCTTCACCTCGGCAATTATCTCGGTGCCATTCGCAACTGGGTAGAAGGTCAAAGTCAGTACGAAAATTACTTCTGCGTAGTCGATTTGCACGCAATTACCGCACCGCACAATCCAGCAACTCTAGCCTCCGACACTTACACGATCGCCGCACTCTATTTAGCTTGCGGCATCGACTTAGAATATTCTACTATTTTCGTGCAATCCCACGTCTCGGCGCACACAGAACTAGCATGGCTGCTCAACTGCATTACGCCGATTAACTGGCTCGAAGATATGATTCAGTTTAAAGAAAAAGCAGTTAAACAAGGCGAAAATGTCAACGCAGGCTTGCTAAATTATCCCGTGTTGATGGCAGCAGACATTTTGCTCTACGATGCCGACAAAGTGCCAGTGGGAGAAGACCAAAAACAGCATTTGGAACTCACCCGCGATATTGTGATCAGATTAAATCACCAATTCGGCACACCCGAAAAGCCAGTCTTGAAACTTCCCGAACCGTTAATTCGGACTGACGGTGCGAGGGTGATGAGTCTGACTGACGGCACGCGCAAAATGTCGAAATCTGACCCTTCCGAACAAAGTCGAATTAATTTATTGGATTCGCCAGATACGATCGCCAAAAAAATCAAGCGCTGCAAAACAGATACCGTGCGGGGTTTGACTTTTGACGACCCCGATCGCCCCGAAGCTAGAAATTTGCTGACACTTTATCTCCTGCTTTCCGGCAAATCTAAGGAAGAAGTAGCAACCGAGTGTGAAAACATGGGTTGGGGAGAATTTAAACCCTTGCTCACAGAGACGACAATTAATGCCCTCAAACCAATTCAGGATAAATACAAGCAAATAATGGACGATCCGGGATATTTAGAGTCTGTACTGCGTGGCGGAAAGGAACAGGCAGAAACTATTGCCAACCAAACTCTAAATAAAGTTAAAACCGCTTTCGGTTATTCTCTGCCTAATTAGTCTTCCTTATTCCTTCTTTTTACCCCCTCGCGACTCGTGTTCAGCGCAGCCGCCCGCGTAGCCTCCGCGAAGTAAGTCGAAGGAATTTCTTCCTTCAAAATCAGAAGGAACCCGCGATAATTAATCCGTGTATCCGTGTCAAAATCAGTGTCGTGCCTTCTTCCTTGAAATAACTATGAACCGTTTTCGCACAGCCTGCACCACCCCCGGAGAATTTATAATTACCGCCGAAGTCGCCCCGCCAAAAGGCGGCGATATAACTCACACAGTTCAAATGGCCCAAGGCCTCAAAAACAGAGTTCACGCAATTAATATCACAGACGGGAGTCGCGCAGTGCTGGGAATGTCCCCCCTAGCAGTTTCGGCGATTTTATTGCAGCACGGAATTGAACCCATTTGTCAAGTTGCTTGTCGCGATCGCAATCAAATTAGCCTGCAAGCCGATCTCATGGGAGCCCACGCTTTAGGCATTCATAATATCTTGGCACTTACAGGCGATCCAGTCAAAGCCGGCGATCATCCTAAAGCAAAAAGTGTATTCGATTTTGAATCAGTGCGGCTGTTGCAAGCCATTCAAAAAATGAACAGTGGCAAAGACTGGAATGACAAAGCTTTAACAGACGGAGTTACCGACTTATTTGTCGGTGCTGCTGTCGATCCGCAATCCCCCAGTTGGTCTGGTTTGCAAAGTCGATTTGAGAAAAAAGTAGAGGCGGGAGCACAGTTTTTTCAGAGTCAATTAATTACAGATTTTGAAGTTTTGGATAAGTTTATGCAACAGATTGCGGCTGGCTGCAACAAGCCAATTTTAGCAGGAATTTTTCTGTTTAAATCAGCTAAAAATGCTGAATTTATTAAAAAATATGTGCCGGGAGTCCACATACCGCAAGAGACGATCGATCGTTTGGCCTCTTCTCCAGAACCCTTGCAGGAAGGCATAAAAATTGCGGCCGAACAAGTCCAGCTAGCGCGGCAGATTTGTCAAGGAGTTCACCTAATGGCTGTGAAGCGAGAAGATTTGATTCCTCAAATTTTGGACATGGCCGGAATCGCTCCGCTGAGCTAAAATTAACCGTAGGGGCGGGTTTTATCAACTATCAATGCCTAAAACTAACGCTCTCGTAAACCCGCCCACCCCGGCGCTACCATTTTGAACATCAATAAAACAATCATGCTTCAAACTGTAGACAATCCAACCACTTCTCCTGCAGTCGAACAACGTTTCACTTGGCCCGGTTTGACATGGCATCAATTCAAGGCAATTCAAACAGGCTTTGAAGACGTGCCGGGGGTGCGATTATTTTACTGCGATGGAGTGTTAGAAATTGTGGGTCCTGGAAGGTTGCATGAAGCGATTAGGTGTTTGATGGGCTTGCTAATGGGACAGTATTTTCTGCAAAGAAGAATTGTATTTTTTCCCAGCGGTACTTATAGTCAGATTGTCGAAGAGCAAGTCGAGTATCAGGCAGATTTGTCTTATTGTTTCGGAACTATTAAAGATGTTCCAGATTTATGTATTGAGGTAGTTATCACTAGCGGTAGTCCGATTAAACTTCAGAAATACCGACGGATGGGAGTCCCGGAAGTCTGGTTTTGGGAAGATGGCACTCTAGAGCTTTACCATCTGCGAGAGGAAGGTTACGATCGCATTGCTAGCAGTGAAATACTGCCGGAGTTAGACTTGTCTTTGCTCAAACGCTGCATTTTGTTTGCTTCTCCTTTGGATGCGCTTGAGGAGTTTTCTAGAGGAATGGGCGATCGGCAAAGTTGACCAATAAACTACTTGTGAAATTGCTCGATCGCTTGCAGGGTAATTAAAAGGGTGACTAAAACGGTGATTACATAGGAGAAACTGGCTGTGACTGACTCAGAAATGCCTAATTTAGATAGCATTAAAACAATCGATACTCGCATCTGTGAAGTTACAGTTTACACCGATCGAGCTTTGGTGACGCGCCGCGGCACGGTGGCCTTGACGGGAAACGAGCGAGAATTGGCGATCGCACCTCTCCCCGCAACCCTCGAAACAGAGTCAGTCAGGGCTACGGGTGCGGGTACAGTTGCTGTGCGATTGCTGGGAGTGCGCAGCGAAAGAGTGTTTAGCAGCGAACCTGTAGCGGACGGCATCGCCGAATTAACCCAACAGATCCAAGAATTAGAAAGCCAAGAACGGGCAATAAAAGACAAGTTAGTTGCCCGAAGAATTCAACTCAAATTTGTCCAAAATTTAAGCGAAAAAAGCGCCCGTTTCTTTTCCCGCAGCATCGCCAAACAGCAGGTAGGTTTAAACGAAACTGGCGCATTGCTCAACTTTTTAGGAACCAATTACCTAAAATATGTAAGTGCGATCGCGCAGCACGAAAGACAACAGCGCAAATTAGACAATCAAATACGAGCTTTAAAGGATAAGTTACAACACGTAAGGACTTCCCATTCCCAGCAAAGTTTTAACATCATTGTCGCCATAGAACCAAGCGGCAGCGGCAACTTTGAACTACAACTTTCCTATGTAGTAAAGCGAGCATCTTGGACTCCCCTTTACGACTTGCGAGTCAATACCACCAACAACCAAATTAATCTCCATTACCTAGCCGATGTCAAACAAAATACAGGCGAAGATTGGACAGGAGTAGCGCTGACATTATCTACAGCAAAACCCGGATTGGGAAGTCTCCCACCACAACTAAAGCCTTGGTATATCGAGATATTCGAGTTAAAGGAACCCGCTGGTCACGATCCATCAGATGATGATTTCGGAAACCTAGAAGCGCTTTTTGTAGGAGGTGATGCAGGCCATTCATTCCCCAGTGAAGGACAGCGCATAGAAGCTGAAATAGCAACAGCTCAAGTATCCCGAGAAGGCGGCACAGTCTCTTTTCAAATAGGCGAAAATACCAATATTCCCAGCGACGGTTCGAGGCAGAAAGTGACGGTTTTTAGCGAAAATTATCCCTCTCAACCTGAATATATTGCCGTCCCACACTTAGTCAGTTTTGCCTATTTGCAAGCAGTTGTTGTGAATCCGCTGACAGGTGCAACTCTGCTTCCGGGTAAAGCAAATATCTTTCGCGACAACACTTTTGTCGGGACTGTGCAGTTAGAAAATGTTTCTCCCGGGCAAGAATATAAACTGAATTTAGGAATAGATGAAGGGTTAAAAATAGAGCGGCAATTAGTGGAAAGACAAGTAGATAAAAAACTTATCGGCAATCAGCGGCGCACGAGTTACGCCTATCGTTTGAGTGTGACTAACCTGCGGCAGGTGCAGGTACACCTGACACTACAAGAGCAATTGCCAGTAAGCCGCAATGAACAAATTAAAGTGCGGTTGACTCTCACTAATCCGAAGATAGTAGCAGGTGAAATGGGACTGCTAGAATGGATAATGTCTCTGCCACCGCAAGCAAAGCAAGAGTTATATTACCAGTTTGTGGTCGAACATCCTCCCGATTTAACAGTCATCGGTTTAGATATTTAATATCAGTCAGTTGTCATATCAAATCCGTTAGCATCGGAATAGTAAATTCGAGTTGACGGTTGACGGTTGACGGTTGACTGTTCACGGCGTCAACAGTCCACAGTCAACCGTCAACATCACGGACGGTGTAACTGGAAAGGATATGAGTACCAATTTGCTTGCATTACAGCATCGCTTTCAAAAGTGCCAAACTTGCGAATATATCCATCCTAAATCATTTGTGAATTTCTTACTCCCGGACCGAACTCGCGGGGAGGGCTGGGGTGGGGTAAAAAATTTACAACTCCTGCAAGGATTGCTATATATCCCAATTGATTGCCAATTCCCCCAAGAACCGACAGAAGCATTCAGCACCTCAACTTGCTTTTTTATGCCCAACAAAGGCGCCTCAAACAATTCTGGAATAGTTTCTTTCCGATCGGTGGTATTATTACCGTTAAGAACCGAATCTCCTATCATCAAAATTCTGAGAGTACCTTCAGTCTTTGCTGAATCGATTTGTTCAGAACGCTGAGAAAATTGATTGTACTCAATTCTATTGCCAAAGCGATATACAAGTTGATTTGATGCAAATATATAGCCAGCATTGGCATCAGCTTGCAGCAAGGGAGGATTTCCGAATCCGAGCAAGCGCCAGGCAAGTTCTATGGCACTCAAAGAGGCGATCGCACAACCGGGAATTCAATACTTAGCTTTCAAAATTTTACCTGTAATTGGTAAACTGCAAAGCCACGGGGTAGTCTTCTTGCTTCAAACGTTGAATCACCAACTGCAAATCATCCTTATCCTTAGCAGACACCCGCACTGCATCTCCTTGAATCGAACCTTGAATCTTCTTAAATTCATCCCGAATCAATTTAGTAATCTGTTTCGCGATTTCCTGACTGATCCCTTTTTTCAGTTTAATTTCTTGACGCACGCGACTGCCGCTAGCAGGTTCAACTTTGCCGTAATCAAAAATTTTCAAAGATAAATTCCGCTTGGCGGCTTTAGTTTGCAAAACAGTGTGAATTGCATCGAGAGTAAATTCGCTGTCCGTATTGATAGTAATGGATTCTGCGCCCAATTCCACGGTAGTTTTGGTATCTTTCAAATCGTAGCGACTTTGAATTTCCCGCACTGTTTGGTCAACAGCGTTAACTAATTCTTGCCTATCGAAATCGCTGACAATATCAAATGAATAACTAGCAGCCATAAACTAATAATTGGTAATGGGTAATTGGTAATGGGTAATTGGTAATGGGTAATTGGTAATTAGTCATTAATTAAGCCTTTCTTAACTAATGACTAATGACTAATGACCAGTGACTAATAACAATTAGCCCTTAACAGCTATCAAACTGAAATAGAATAAAGAAACAGTGCAAGAAGAACTAATCGCAAACATGAGCGATCGCGCCAGGGGCACATTCAGAATATAGAAAACCGAATACAACAACCGAGCGATCGTAAAAGCGATCGCCGCCCAACCTGCCACCTCCGAATCTACCCCCGTCACAAAAGCCATCAAAGCCGCCGCTGAAAACAGCATAAACGTCTCAAAAGAATTTTGGTGAGCCCAAGTTGCCCGCTGAGCGTAAGCAGGCAACCTCTCAAACATAGCGCGGGGGGCTGCTTGGTCGTAGCCTACCTGCAAGCGGGCGAGGGCAACCACCAAAAACGGTGCATAAACCAGCGCTGCTGCTGCAGCAATACAATCAAGCAGAATAACCGACACAGGCAATCCCAACAGCATTATCCGCCTCGCATTTCAATCAAAATAGAACAGAGTAACCACCTTGCGCTGTTCCTCCGCATCCTGGCAAGTTTTCAGCAAAGTGTGGCTTTCGTGAAAAGCAAAACAGATCAGTTGCTGGCAGCGAGAAATGATCTCCTGATTGCACATGGCGCTTGCTTCCGGGAGAGACAAACTGTCATTTTTGGGATTTTCTACCAAATGTATCACTTGTTCGAGCTGGTCGCGAGACTCCCGGGGCTGGCGGCTCATGCTTTGTGGCAAAATTACTGTCAGCAGATTAGGATCTGCTCGCATTGCCCCCCGAATTGCGGCTGAATTGGTGCCTGTAGCGCCTGAAGTGATGAGCTGATTGCCTCCCAGAACTATGGCGTAGCTCAGCATCTCAATTAGCTGCTGGTGGGTAATAGGAACGTGGCGAGAACCCAAAAGAGCAATCCGCTTGGAGCTGGTTTGCTGGATCGCCGCAAGTTCTTGTAAAAAATCATCTACTCTGGGTAGCTCAATTGATTGACTCAAAGAATTTATTAAATTAAATAAAACTACGTTGTGGATTTTAGCAGACTCACTAGCCATTGCCGCCAAAAAGAAGTTAAGAATTGCTGATTTACCACATTTGACGAGAGGATGGGGAGATTTGAGTTCGCCTGAAGGCAGAATGTCTGAAGGCATTCGGCAGCCGGAGCTCAAGGTAGAATTCAATAAAAATTGAGAATTTAAGAATTTTGGATTTTTTTTATTTAAACAAAAAATTCTCTCTGCCGAATGCCCACTGCCGAATACCTTATTCCCTCAGATCCGGCTGCCGAATATCGAACGATCCGGCTGCCGAATTAATGGACTTGATCGCCCAGGCCCAAGGATGCGATCAGACCCTCAAGGTCAAAATGTTGTGCCATTAGCTGAGTAACGCATTCCACCTTGATCGGTTCGTGCAGGCGCACGTTGCCAAAGGTGCTGTCGATAATTTCCACGGTGGTTAAGGTATCCAAATCAACAGACAAAACTGGAATTTCCATTTCTTCTGCCCTGCCGATCACGAGGGGAGAAGGAGGCAAGTGGCCTGTCAAAATTAAGCACTGAGTCGAGCTTTCCAGGGCCGCTAGCTGAATGTCAGTGCGATCGCCCCCGGTCACCACCGCCATATTTCTCGCTTTGCGGAAATACTTCAGAGCAGAACTCACATTCATCGCGCCAATTGTCAAGGTTTCCACCATCAAGTCCAAACGGTCTTTACGGCAGAGCACATCAGCTTTCAATTGGTGCACCAATTCTTTGACGCTGACACTGCGCAGCAAAGCGCTTCTCGGCAGCATTCCCAAAACTGGAATACCCGCAGCCTCCAGAAAAGGTCGCACAGTCGCCGTTACCGATTCGAGTTTGTCCGAGGGTACGTCGTTGAGTACCACCCCCAGCAACCGCGAACCCAAGCGCCGCTTAGCCGACAGCAAATCGTCTACATACAGATCGATCGGGCGGGCTATCAACAGCACAGAGGCCTCAATTGCCTCAGCAACTTGAGCCAAAGACAAATCAAACAGACTGCCTTCCTCCAAATTAGCTGGGCCTTCTAACAGCATCAAGTCTCCGCTGGGAGCTTGCAAATATTGCGCTAAAGACTGGCGGTAATCTGTCTTGTCTTCTCCCCGCAAACGCTTGTGAACAGTCTCTTCGTCCAAATACACCAGTGTGGACGGCATCTGGCTTTCTGAGAGCTTCAGCGTCTCTACCGCAAACCGCACGTCTTCGTCCTCGGTTCCAGCTCCGGGCGAGCTGAAACAGGTTCCCAGAGGTTTGCCGTAGGCGACGGCCAGTCCTTTTCCCCGGAGTCCGAGTGCCATCCCTAGGGCGATGGCAGACTTGCCGCTGTAAGCTTTTGTGGAACCGATCAGCAAATATTTAGTCAATTTTGGTACGCCTTCAATCCTCAATTTACACCTGTCTATTTCAATAAATTTAGTTTTTTCTACAGTATTTCTGAACAGACCCTCAATTTGGCAATACTATTATACTCGATTTTGTCGCTTTTGTGCAGATAGTTTTTTTGATTAAAACTCTTATTAACCTGTTGGCAACTCTTTGTTTAACATTTTTTCACCACATATATATTTTTAATATATATTTTTAATATATATTTTACTCGGTGTTTTTGAAAGCTATTGATAGACCGTAATTGCCTTAGCTGCCGCTTTTAATTGTGACTATTTTTCGCAACTCTTATTGCGATTATTAGACTTGAATGCTGAGCAAAGTAAAATAAAAATAACCTGGAAAACGTAAAAATTATATCACTTAAAGCTCGTGCTTATAGGAAATTATGGTAGTTTTTGATTGAAAAAGTATAGGTAGTGTGTAGCGAAAAACCACGGTTTTTATCCTAATTATTTTTGCATAAAATTGAGAGGAAACGGTATTATTAGTTATTAACTATTAGTGGAATTACCCCAGTTGCCGAGGATATTTGGAACTGCGGTCTAGAAACTATTTAGGAGAAGGATTCTAGCTTCTAAACACATAAGTTTTCTGCTGCGTGGGCTGGCATTTGGGCCGCCCAAAGGCTGATTGCGATGCCATCCCGATCGGAGATCGAGGGCTGTAGATAGAGTTTCCTTAGCCGGGCATACTGCGTTTTCCTCTCAGCTACGGAGCCGCAAAAGTTTAACGAAATCGGACGGCGCGATTCGCCTTTGGGCGGCGATAGCTTCGCTCGCGCGTACTCGCACAGCACCAATGTCCTATCATAGGCTTTCCTTGCTTGTTCCACAACAAATACAGCAACTGTCAATTGCATGAAATACAGCTAGGGACTCAGACCAAGCCTGAGTCCCTAGGCGAAATCTGTATCCCGCTTAACAGAAAACTGCTGTAGATTGGCCGAAAGCGGTGGGAAGAAGTGCGATCGCCCAAAGAGCTTCTTGAGAATAATCCAACAACTCAGTTACTATTGCGCCGATCGGCTGCGGACCATCTAAATTTAATACAGAGACGGGTTCTCGGGCCCGTCGCACAATAATTGTAGAAAAATTGACTGTCAAATTAGATGCACAGCAGCTTAATATCAAATCCGTTAGCATCGGAATAGTAAATTCGAGTCAACAGTCAACAGTCAACAGTCAACATCACGGACGGTGTAACCGTCCATGATATAACATAGGACTGGCGCACCAATCATGTAATGTCGCCGTCGAGAGTGGCGTTACACTATTGGTGCGCCAGTTATAGCGCCCGTCAATCGATTTTAGATTTTAGATTTTAGATTTTAGATTGAAGAAAGCGACCAGACTGATAAATCCGGGGGTTGGCGATCGGGATTCAGAGCTTTTTTCTCGATCCACGAATCAATCCGGGGGCCCCGGATTTAATTGCTTGATTGTCAATTGCTAAATTTCGGCAGCGTGGCTGCGGTGAAAGTTATTCATCCATGCGCATCAGCTTGCGGTAAAACGTTTTAGAAAAATCGACGGTACGAGTCCGCTGAAAAGTCAGGAGTACCTCAATTAAGCAAGTGACAAACTCAGAGCTTTGCATAGTCACTTCGTAGCTGAGTTCAGCATTGCCGTCAAACAACACCCGACAGCGGGTTAAGTCGATCGGCAGCGACGAGATATTCCAACTAGCGACAAACGGCACGTCCTCGCCCCCATCAATTTTTCTTGCCCCCTCCAAGCTTTTAAGCTTGTAGAGGCTAATAGCGTGCGCCAAAAACTTGCGCCTGGGCTCTTGACAGAAAGGGGCGTAGACTTTCACTTCTTTTTCGTCGGCTGGCTTGAGTTGAGGAAGAGACATATTTCCACTTCAAACAATTATTACTAACAGATAGTTGAGATCCCCTGAAAAAACTAGCAGATATTCCTGGTCGATCGCAAGCAAAAGTCATCCCAAAGAATCTATGCCATGCCCGTTTACCCGGCGGGTCTGTGAAGCAGCGAGCCCGCGGATTGTCCTCCCGTCTGCTTTCGACAAAAGACCAGAAACTGGTACAGTAAATACTTATCTCTAAAATCAAAAACTATTGGTGGTTGAATCAAGTAACCTATGCAGGAGAGTTCTTGGCCAGAAAACGACGCTCGCAGCGAGCTTAACTTGGACATCTGTGATTTAGCTCAAGAAGAGCTCAAGAGTTTGACCTCGAACTCGAAGGTCGGCAAAGTATTTGCCATCCCAGACATTGGCGACACGGTGTTTGACGCGGAAACAAAAGCTCATCTCCCGGTTGCGGTGTCTGTGCCGGGAACTCCCTCTTTTGCTCCAAATCTGTACCGGGGACGGCGGGGAAAAGCCGCCGCCGTGCTGACTGCGATTTGGGGCGGCACGATCGCCCTGCACTTGATTTCTTGGGGTGCGTGGGTAGTGTGGGGGTTGACGGCACTGCTGTGGATGCAAGCATTTCGAGTTTTGTTTGCTTCGCCCAAGCCCGCACTGCCGCCTCTGGCCGATGAAACTCGAGAGGATTGGCCCTACGTGTCGCTGATGGTGGCGGCGAAAAATGAGGAAGCGGTGATTGCCCGATTCGTAGAATCAATCTGCAATGTAGACTATCCGATCGACCGCTACGAAGTTTGGGCGATCGACGATCACAGCAGCGACGGCACGCCGCTAGTATTGGAACAGCTAACCAAAAAGTACCCCCAGCTCAAAGTATTTCGCAGGGGAGCAAATGCCAGCGGCGGCAAGTCGGGAGCCCTGAATCAGGTGTTGCCACTGACTCGCGGGGAATTTGTGGGAGTATTTGACGCCGACGCGACGGTAACGCCGGATTTGCTGCGCAGAGTGCTGCCGGTGTTCGAGGAACAACAGGTAGGAGCCGTGCAAGTCAGAAAAGCGATCGCCAATGCTTCGGTAAATTTTTGGACTCGCGGCCAAGAAGCAGAAATGGCTCTCGACAGTTTTTTCCAGCAGCAGCGGATTGCGATCGGCGGCATTGGAGAATTGCGCGGTAACGGCCAATTCATGCGTCGCAACGCCTTGGAACGCTGCGGCGGCTGGAACGAGGAAACGATTACCGACGACCTGGATTTGACAGTGAGGCTGCACCTAGACCGATGGGACATTGAATTTCTCGCTTTCCCAGCCGTGTCAGAAGAAGGAGTCACTAACGCTCGCGCCCTGTGGCATCAGCGCAATCGCTGGGCAGAAGGTGGCTATCAGCGTTATCTTGACTACTGGCGGCTAATTTTGCCGGGTCGCATGGGAACTGGGAAAACTTGGGATTTATTTGGATTTTGGGTATCTCAATATTTCTTGCCCACAGTAGCGCTACCCGACTTTTTGATGTCAATTGTGCTGCGCCGGATGCCGATCGCCAGTCCCCTAACTTTTATGACCCTTACTTTGTCGGTGGTGGGAATGTTTGTCGGTTTGCGCCGCACTCGCAAAGAGACCAAATTTGATGTAAGGCGAGTTTTTGCCACCTTGCTGCAAACCCTGCGGGGTACTGTTTATATGTTCCACTGGCTGTTGGTAGGGACTGTGACGGCTCGGATTGCGGTACGGCCCAAGCGGCTCAAATGGGTCAAAACCGTCCATCAAGGTGCCGATAGTAGCCTCAAGTAAACAATTAGCAGAAATATCTCGGCACAGTATTGCCCAAAGTCCGAAGATTTTCGGAGAAAAAAAAACACCAACGCTCGCCAAAGATGTCCCCGCCAGAGCCTCAGAGTAAAATTTGGCAATTCCGAGAAAAAAACACTTTGAAACAGCTTAGGTAATAGGTAATCGGCGAGCGGTAATAGCGAATAAGTAATCGGCAATACAAAAGTCGAAAATTAAAAGATAAAAGCGAGAAATTTTAACTTTTAACTTGACAAAAAACCAATTACTATTTATTAATTATGAATTGCCAATTAGGACGAATTGCTTGTTGCCAACTACCCGTCACCCGTAATTGATAATGGATTTGTTAGAGTACCAAGCTAAATCTTTATTTCGCCAGATGGCAATTCCGATTTTGCCGTCGCAGCGGATTGACAATCTCGCCGACCTCAAAGGACTGAAAATTCCCTACCCCGTTGTACTAAAATCTCAAGTGCGGGCTGGGGGACGGGGGCGGGCGGGCGGTATCAAATTTGTGGAAAATACGATCGATGCAGTAGCTGCCGCCCAAACAATTTTTAATTTGCCGATCGAGGATGAATATCCCCAAGTCCTGCTGGCAGAAGCAAAGTACAACGCCGACCAAGAATTGTACTTAGCGGTACTCCTAGACCCCGTAGCGCGACGCCCGGTCCTTCTGGGCTCGAGACAAGGAGGTATGGATGTCGAAGGGTCGATCGAGCAAATGCAGCAAGTTGCCGTAGACCAGGAATTTTCCCCATTCTACGCGAGGCGTCTCACGCTGAAAATGGGATTGCAGGGAGACTTGATTCAATCCGTGAGCGCCATAGTCGAGAAAATGTACCGGCTGTTTGTCGAAAAAGATTTAGATTTAGTAGAAATTAATCCTCTCGGCATCAGTCCCAGGGGAGAGGTAATGGCTTTAGACGGTAAAGTCACTGCCAACGACGATGCCTTGGGGCGGCATCCAGATTTGGCAGCACTCTCTCAGAAGAGGCTCTTGGGCGGGTTGGCACAGGAAAGGAGAAGTCCCAATGCCCCAGGCGATCGCCCCCATTCCAGCTCGAAGGTTCAGCAATCGGCGGAGTTTGACCCCAAATCTCAATCCCCAATCTCGAATGCCGACTCCCTGCAATTAATCGAACTAGACGGGAATATCGGCATTTTGTGCAACGGTGTGGGGCTGACAATGGCAACTCTGGATGCTGTAACCCACCAAGGAGGAAAACCAGCTAATTTTGTGAATATGGGTTCCCTAGACCGCTACGATGCAGCAAATGCCCTGCGCGATCGCGCGGATTTGGGTCTGGAGTTAGTCGCTCAGGATAAAAACGTTAAGGTGATACTTGTAAATATTTTGGGCAGCCCCTCCAAGAGCGAGGAAATCATCGCCGCAGTAGCGGGGTATTTGGAACGGAAAGCTCGCGCTAACCGCCACATCCAAATTGTGCTGCGCCTGGTAGAGATTGATGCTGAGGCTGTTAAAAAGCGTTTGGGACAGTTGCCGGTGCAGCTAGCAAGCACTTTGGATGAGGCTGCGGCCACCTCTGTATCCTCCGCCAAGTAGCGGCAGCGGCAGTCGTGAGGCAAAAGACAAGAGTTATGCACAGACGAAGGCCTTCTGCTTTTTAAACATCGAGTGTCAAGTGGGAAAAAATGAATTTAACTCCTGAAAGCAAAGTCCTAGTACAGGGCATTACAGAATCTCCCGCGTCAACCCGCTCCGCCCTGATGATGAAAGCATACGGCACGAATGTAGTCGCCGGTGTCAGTCCCGGTCGGGGGGGGCTGGAAGTGGAGGGAATTCCGGTTTTTGATTTGGTAGAACAAGCAGTGGCGGCAGTGGGTCACGTTGACACTGCGGTAATTTTTGTAGATGCTTACTCGGTGCTGGATGCGGCTCTAGAAGCGATCGCGGTAGGAATTCGGCAAATCGCGATCGTCACTGGGGGAGTACCTCCTCTGGATATGGTGCGCTTAGTCAGAAAAGCAGAAGCCACCGAAACTTTGGTAATCGGGCCCAACAGTCCGGGGATTATTGTACCCGACAAATTGCTGCTGGGAACTCACCCCAAGGAATTCTACACTCCCGGCCCGGTGGGGGTGATCAGCCGCAGCAGCACTTTGACTTACGAAGTTGCCCTAGAACTGACTGAGGCGGGGTTGGGACAGTCGATGGCGGTTTGTATTGGCTGCGACGCGATAGTCGGTTCTTCTTTTATGCAGTGGCTGCAAATTTTGGACGAAGACGACACTACCGAAGCTATGGTTTTGGTGGGTGAAGTTGGCGGGTGGAGTGAACTAGCTGCTGCTTCTTACATCGCCGAGGCGATCGACAAACCCGTAGTTGCTTATCTGGCCGGCCGCTACGCTCCCAAGGGGCCGTCCTTGGGCCACGCCGGCATCCTGATCAGTTCTCGGGCTGCTGCCCAGAAAGCCTTTGGAGTTACGGCCCCAAACAAAATGGCTGCCTTTGAAGAGGCGGACATACCTGTGGCGGCTCGACCTTCGGAGGTTCCTAAGTTGCTCAAAAAATTGCTAAAGAAAAATTGATTGCTTTGGGAGTTTTCACCATAGTCCTAACCCTCTTTGAGGTTGGGATAGGGGTAGGGCGGGGGCGGGTTTTGTCTCAACATTGTCTGCAGAATGCCACAACAGCAGGCTAAAGCCGCCCCCCGACACATTTATCAAGAAACTGGGTTTAAAACCCCGTCCTTCTAGGACGGCTTTCTCCCAGCATAGGGGATACGCCACGTACTTGTGCTTGTAAAGTTTTGTGAATTACTAGGTAGTATTAAGCCAATACTGCTAGCATAAGGAGATCGTGATGAGGTCGAAGTCATGCTAGTTTTTGAATTCAAAGCATACGGTAAAAAACAGCAATTTGATGCTGTAGATGAAGCAATTAGAACAGTACAGTTCATTCGTAATAAAGCATTGCGCTTTTGGATGGAAAACGAAAAAGTCGATAAATACGACTTAAATAAGTACAGCGCTGTTTTAGCTAAAGAATGGACGTTTTGCGATGACTTGAACAGCATGGCTCGGCAATCAAGCTCGGAAAGAGCGTGGTCGGCAATCTCCCGATTCTACGACAACTGTAAAAAGAAAGTCCCAGGAAAAAAGGGTTTTCCGCAGTTCCAAAAAGACAACCGCTCGGTCGAATACAAGACTACTGGCTGGCGTCTGGCAGACGACCGGAAATCTATCACTTTTACCGACAAGAAAGGAATCGGGAAACTAAAATTAAAAGGAACGCGCGACTTACACTTCTATCAGCGCAGTCAAATCAAGCGAGTACGCTTGGTAAGACGAGCAGATGGATATTACGTCCAGTTCTGCATTCAAGTTGACCGCTCTCTTAAGATTGAAGTCACGGGTAATGCCATCGGATTAGACGTGGGACTGAAAGAGTTCTATACAGATTCTAATGGTGTTGCAGTCGAGAATCCGCGTTTTCTGGGCAAAGGAGAGCGCAGGTTAAAGAAAGCCCAAAGACGAGTTTCAAAACGAGTCAAGGGTTCGCAGAACAGAAGAAAAGCTAGAGTGATCATAGGAAAGCGCCACCTCAAAATAAGTAGACAACGTAAAGATTTTGCTGTGAAATTAGCAAGATGCGTCATCCAGTCAAACGACTGTGTAGCCTAGGTCGATTTGAGGATTAAAAATATGGTGAAGAATCACTGTCTAGCCAAATCAATTAACGACGCATCTTGGTATATGTTCCGAGTGTGGTTGGAATATTTTGGCAAAGTATTCGGAAGGATTACGATTGCCGTACCAGCTAACGGAACCAGCCAAGAATGCTCTAGATGCGGAACAGTTGTTAAGAAAAGTCTATCAACGCGAACCCACGCTTGTCGGTGTGGATGCGTATTAGATCGTGACTGGAACGCAGCTAGAAACATCCTAAGTCGGGGATTGAGTACGGTGGGGCATGCCGGAACTTGGATTTTAGATCCGAACGCTTGTGGAGAATTGACCACTACCGATGTTGAAGTGATTCTGCATCGGCAAGTCGATTCTGCGAATCAAGAATCCCCTCGGCTTTAGCCAGGGGAGTGTCAAAATCTCCTTACCACAGCCCTCTGACCGGTCTGTCAGGCTGCGGTGCTGGCGCACTCAAGGGTGCGGGTTCGACCCGGCGGCGCGCTGGAGGCGCAGTTGTTGGTCCAACGCTGCGCTGAGGTTCGATCGGGCTTTCGGGACGAGTTGTTTCAGTTGTGCGACTTGTCGATCGCATCACATCTTGAAGCAGGCTTTGCAGAGTTCCCGCTAAACTCTGAAGTTTCCCAACAGTGCCACTAATACTAGCCACATCTACGTAAACCTCGGCCAGAGGATACTTTTTCAGGATTTCCAGCAGCGATACCTTACCGTCGTCCCCGGCTGCCAGGATCACCGCCGCCCGCAGCGCTTTGCCGCTTTCTGTGCGGCGCTGAGTCCGAATTGCTTGACCGATTTCGTCAGTGATTTTTTCTCCCGGGGTGCTGTAAACTACCCTGGCCAGATTAGCCGGCTTTAAACCGATTTCTAAACCCATCAACCCCCGCAGTATTTGCGCGTCCATTTTGGAGAACCGGATAATTTGTTGGAGGGTTGGCGTCGTCGTACCGTCTTTAGCAAAGTCTTCTAAGTCGCTGATATTGATGGCTTGTCTGATCGGGCCAAATGTGAGGACAACTTTTTGGGCTCCTAAAGCTGTACTGCTGCTAGATAATATGCTCGCGCTAGCTCCTAAAAGTAGGGCAATGCCGATCGATACAAATTTTGTTAATTTCATTTTCACGTTCACCGCTCGATTAAAATTATTTTTTTGAGATTTGTACATTATAGATGCAGCAGCCATATTCTACCAGGTCACGAAGATAGTCCCAGTTCCCAAACACAATGCAACTGTAGGCACGTCATCTAAACCCCGAGCTTCATTAGTCATTCCTCATTCTTCAATTCTTTAATCTAAAATCTAAAATGGTATCAGTTGTGGCAGCGTCACACCCACACTCTCAACCGACATTTTTGGTCGCTCTCGACTTTAAGAATAAGTAATCACATCTACAGAAATATTTTTTCTTCTATGCATTCTGCCTTCTACCTTCTACATAAGTGCTTTCCCATTAAAGTGCCTTCAGCCTTATACATAAGTACCTTCTAAAAGTTATCCCAACCGCCCTGACGGTGAGGACGTTCTTAATTGCCGAAACATAAGCGGTCGATAGCTTCTTCCTTCTCTCCTATATCGCTAAAACCTTCTTCCTTTTCTCCGTTACATCCGTTACATCCGTTACATCCGTTACATTTATTACATCCTCTCCAAATGAATCCGTTGCCGAACTTCCTTCTGCTATATGTTGAAAACCAAGCGCAAAGCCAAGAAATCCAAACACAAGCATAGCCAAAAAACAACAGCGCTAAGCAAAAAAGAAGTAGCGGCACAAAAACGCAAAACTTCACAAAAGCGCAATGAATTGCGGCAGGCGATCGCCATAAGCTGCTTAGTCAGCGTTGCTGTCAGCATCCCCCTGTTGCTCGTAGCCCCCCCTAAGATTGCTATTGGAGCAGGCGCCGTCGCAGCCATCTTACTGCTTTCCTACAAATACCCCCGTCAAGCTTTGTGGGCTTTTCTAATTTACCTGCCTTTTAGCGGTACAATTACTTACGCAATTGGCGGCGGGAATGCTGCATTTCAAGTAGCCAAAGATGCTTTCTACATACCAGCTCTCATCGCCCTAATTCAAAGCTGCAAAAAGAAACAGTTGCCCCTGTTCATTCCCAAACAAATGCTTTCTACCTTCAGCATCCTGTTGATGATGGCAATGCTGACTTTAATTTTTGTCAACGGGGAGATGCAGCTCAACCCGATGAAGGGCGACAAACCAATTCTGCAAGGAATTCTAGGCTTAAAAGTATTGATAGGTTACATACCGCTGATCGCTTGTACCTATTATCTGCTCCGCACTAAGAAGGATTTAGTATTTTTTAGTCGAATGCACGTCGTTTTAGCGATCGTTTGCTGCCTTCTCGGTTTGATTCAGTACCTGTTGCTGCAAAGTGGAAAGTGTGCGGGCACCCGAGGAATGATCGGAGAAGAACTATATAAAGCAACGCTGCAAGCTAGATGTTTGGTCGGCGGTTCTTTGGTGTTCAGTCCAGAAGTCAAATTTATCCGCTTGCCAGGAACTTTTGTAGCGCCTTGGCAGTGGGCGTGGTTTTTAATTTCTAATGCTTTTGTAACCTTTGCCTCGGCCTTTTGCGACCCTTCATTCTGGTGGCGAGTGCTCGGTTTATTTGGCATGGCATTAGTATTTGCAAATGCAGTTATTTCCGGTCAAAGAGCTGCTTTAGTTATGGTTCCCGTTGCTACGGCCATCCTGCTAGTTCTCACAGGTCAAGTAGTTAATTTAAAACGATTTATTCCCATTGCAGCAGGACTGGCGATTCTGCTGTTTGTCGGTGCAGCAAGTAACCCGGGAATTATCGAGCAGCGGTGGGAGAGTTTTGTTAGCCGCTGGAATGCTGCACCACCCCAGCAGTTTCTCTTTAATCAGTTGGAGCAGAGCCACAATTTTATCATTGACAGACCTCTCGGTAGAGGTGTGGGACGAGCTACTAATTCAACACGGATATTTGGGGCCACGCAGCTAATTGAAACTTTCCAACCTAAGTTGATATACGAACTCGGTTATCCGGGAATGATTGCTTTTCAAGTCATGCTTTTACACTTGGCTTTTCTAACTTTTAGAGCTTACCGATCTGTGAAAGACAAAAGTTTGCGGAGTTACGGAGCTAGTTTTTGGGTGTTTGTGGGATTTATTACGGTCAATACTCAATACTATCCGCTGGATGTAGATCCAGTGTCCGTGTATTATTGGGTTTTAGCTGGGGCGATTTTAAAGTTGCCCACAATTGACAAACAGGTGCAGGATGAAAAACACCAGGAACTTGAGTCAAATGATTGGCAAGTTCACCAGCAATTAAAGGAGAAAAAAATTATTGCATCTGCGCCAATTTGAGGGTCTTGGACGCAGAACCTCTATATTGCAGGTTTGCAGTGCGCACCTTACCGCTATAAGTAGCAGATTAAACCACTTCCTAAGCCCTGTATTAATTAACCCGTAACTTTACTGCGGTTGCCAAACCGGAGTGCTAGCCTTCAAATCTTTGTCGTTTGTCAATTTACTCAATCCCGAACCGTCCCGATTAATTACATACAAGTTGCTTTTGTCGCCTGGGATTTCATTATATATAAAAGCGATTTCCTGGCTGTCATAAGACCAAGCTAATTCATAAATTTCCGACGGTTCTAGCCGAGGAGTTAGTTGATTTAGCTGGTTCCCGTCAGCATTGATTGTGTAGAGTTTTTGATTGTTGAACTCTCCGGCTACGAAGGCAATAAGTTTGCCATCCGGCGACCACGAAAGTTCGCCGTAGTTTCTGGGTTTTTGGGTAAGGTTCTTGGCTGTCCCCCGGTTAATGTCGAGCAGGTAGATATCTTGCTGTTCGCCTGCTAAATCGCCCGGTTTATTGTAATAGTAAGCAATGCGGCTGTTGTCGGGCGACCACAATAGTTTGACGTTGTAAACCTCATTTTGCGGGTTGTTTGTCAAATTTTTGAGGTTGCTTCCATCGGCATTAATTGTGTAAATTTGTTGTTTGGGATAAGCGCCGAACAAGAAAGCAATTTTTGTGGCATCGGGCGACCAAACAAGTTCACTCCCGCCGGATATATATTCGCCGGGACTTTTAGTTAGTTTGGTCATTGCCGAACCGTCGGCATTCATTTTGTAGATATTTTTATCCTTGACAAATGCTACTTGCTGACCGGACGGCGATAGGTAAAATTTCGAGGAAATTTTCGTTTGAGGCGGCTCTCCTCCTACTTCCAAATTCCGAACTAATTTAATTCCTTTAATGCCAGAAGTGTCGCTTGTATAAAGTGATTGACTGCCGGGAGTATCAGAGGTAAAACCGTCGCAAGAACGGGCAAAAAGAAGTTTCTGGCTGTTGGAAAACCAAGCTATTTCAAAATTAGCTGCTTTGCAAGCATCCCCAACAAACTGTTTAGTTAGTCGAGAACCGTCAGCATTGACTGTATAAATGTCGGTGTCTCCGCTAACGAAAGCCAGTCGCTGGCCGTTGGGCGACCAAACTAGGGTAGGGCTAACCTCTATATTGGGTGCAAGTTCGCGGCGGGCCCAACTGGTAGCATTGACCGCAAATAAATTGTTTCTCGCCTCGCTGCCGCGCATCTGGAGGGCGGTAAACGCTAGTATCCTTAGTTTTTGGGCTGCGGGCGTTCCGGGGCCCTGAAGGCTCAAAAACAAGCTGATTAAGAGTGTTAGTGAAAATAGGCCGATCGCACTTATCGGCCATAATTTATTGAAGCGGAAAAGTTGCATAATTTGCAACAAGCTTTTCAGGAGCGGGGAAGAGGCCCAACCCACACTCAACTTAAACTCTTCTGGAAGAGGCTTTTGTGGAACAAACCTCTTGGCTGTTCCATATCCCAGGGGGAAATGCAAGTTAAAACGCATTTTATCGATTCATCTGCTAATTTTCAAAGTGTTTGTCTGTCGATATGTCTCGACAGCCTCAAACTCTGTTTAATTCTGCCAATAATTAGCTCAAACATTTTTTTTCGGGACGGATTCTTGCTGCTGGGCGGCATCCCTAACTCGCAACACATCAAATTCAAGTCAGTTGCGCTCATTGCCAACAATTTTTGCCTGACCTCTTCTTCATTACCGTTCTTAGCTTGTAAACGCAGTTCTTCATAAACTTCTAGAACATTGGCAGCCGATAAATTAGCAGGTTTATTTACATCAGCACCCGTGGGAATATCCGAAGCTTTTGACCCAGCAGAAAGCACTCCCCGCTTGACTTGAGTTTCCAGCCTGGTTAATTTTCTAGAAACGTCCCGCAAGATTTCCTTAAGTTCGCCAATTTGCTCAACTAACCCCCCGCTTTCTTGTTCGGAAGCAGCCAAAATTTCTTTTTTACTCATTTCAGATACTCCTCACACTCGCGCCATAGTTTTTCAAATTCTCTAACTAATTCTCGCGGCAGTTCCCCCTCATTAATCGCCCGTTTTAGCCCGACGCTTTCCCGAATAGTCGATTCTAAAAATCTAACTTCTATGTTATTGTCTTTTGATATCTCAGCACAAAGTCTCTTTACTTCTCTCATGTAAAACTGAACTTCATTGGTCAGCAATCCTCCATAGATTTTAGCTTTATTCATAAACACTGCAATTTTGGGAAACGGATAAGGCTCAATCCGTTTCTGGAGCGAGTTTAAAACTAAACTCAATCCCCTAGAACCAAAATAATCGGGATTGACGGGAATCAATATTAAGTCGCAGCAAGAGAGTACGCTGTAGGTGAGGAGACTGAAGGAAGGTGAACAGTCAAAAAGCATCAAATCGTATTGGGGGAGATTGGCTGAGTTGGCGATTTTGCCGATGAATCTGCGGATGAAGTCTTTAACACTTTTTCCCTCAAATCCATCGATATCCAACCAATACAATTCTTCAACTGAGGGGACAAAATGCAACTGTTCGTCAATCTGATAAATGGTGTCGAAACCCACGGGAAATTTAAAGTTATGTCCGGCTTTTTTAAAGACTTCTAAAGCGTCGTAAATTGTAAGTCTATGCTTGAGAGATTGTTCGTACCACTTACCAAACTTGTCATCTAAATGACCTGTATTTTCGTTAAGTCCGATCGCCTCTGTGAGCGACATTTGCGGATCTAAGTCTAACATCAAGACTTCTAAGTCGGTTCCTTGGGATATAATATTTCCCAGACTCCAAGTGACGGTGGTCTTTCCGACACCGCCTTTGAAGTTGATTACGGCTATTGATTTAGGACTCATGGCTAGTTTTCTTTGGATTTTGCTCAAATATAAATTAAAACATATTGTGTGACTTTGTTCAGCCTGCGATCGTACACTAGAGTCACGATGTGCCAATTGATATATAAAAATGATATATCATTAACTAAGTAGAACAACTTCAGAAAACAGAAAACCCAGATATTCGATGGCTTTAAGAAATCGGGGATCTAACAGAACATCATGTCACATCAACTAACTCATTTTTTAAAACTGTAGCCGTTGCAACTCCGTACACGCATAACGGAGAGAAGGCAAAGTAATGCGATCGACTCCCTGAGGACATATTTCTCTAGCCAGTTTTTTTGCCGCGCTTTCAGCTAGTTCAATCCTCTCTGCTGCACTCATTTTGTCATTTTTATAATCAGTATTTTCATTACATTCTTGCCCTTCCATATTGTTATTAATGTAATAAAACCACGTTTCAATATTTCGGGCGGGCACAAAAATAGCAACTTTCTCATTAGGCAGTCGCGTATCTTTGTTTAAATTACCTGCCCCTTCATCTAATTTTTTATGTAAAGAACGCATTTTATCAGACACGCTATCTTCATCAGCATCAATCATTACCACTACAGCAATATTTCTGTACTTACGTCTTCTATGACTTTTAATAAGAGCTGGATAATGCTCAACTATCGAAGCATTGTTATTCTCAATTACTCTCCCTTTAGGATTGCCAAAGTCTTTAATTTTGCGATCGTCCAAGCCCCGGCAGATTAGATATTGTCTGATAAATCGCTCTTGGTCAATATCTTCACAGAGAATAGTTACTTCTGGTAAATCATCTCTACTCGTCATAAATCCATCCAAGTTCTATAAGCTTAGCAACTGATAAACCTTCTTCTTCAGTATCAGTAATTCGCCGCACGCGGACAGCTTCATTATCTCTTCGTTCAAACCAATAACCTGAATTGCTAGCTAAGTAATTAATTAATGAGGGGTGATGAGAAATTAACATTGCTTGTGCTTGGTTGTCCCGACAATAGTCCATCACCCTACCCCACCAAGGTTTTATTTCCGGTAAAGCCAGGAAATTTTCTGGTTCATCAATACACAAAGTAAAATTATCATCAGGAGAACAATATATTAAGGTGTATAGAGCAATTAAAGCTTTTTGACCGTGCGATAATTCATTAAGCCTATAAGCAGCCTTGCTGGGACGGGTAAAAGATGCTGACAAAATCCTAACATCACCGGATTTAGGATTTTGAAATGAATCAAATCCTGGGATAATCTTTTGTAATTCCAGCGTTAATTTAATGATTTTACCTTGAGATTCTTGAGATAAATAGCTGTACCAAGCTGCATAATTTGACATATCCCAGTTAGGTGAACTTTCCTCCTTAAGGCTTTCTGATTCCATTATATAAGGATTGATCTGTACAATAAAAAAGTTAGAAATCCGTTTTTTGAACCATGTAAGCATTTGATTGTCATGTCTCTCGTAAATAAAACCAATGCCAGAACGCGACCCATCAAAGAACGGTAAGAAAGCACCTTCACGATTAGGATCGTCATTATACAGTCTGGCTTGACCTACAGACTTACCTCTCTCTCCTGCCTCAACCCAGAAATCAAACAGAGGTTGTCCGTCAAAAGTTAAGCTTTCCAGACGCATTCTAGGCGGTTCATACTCTCCTTGATGTTGTATTTCTAGGGTGTATTTATAAATGCCACCATTTCCTTGAATATCTAATTCAAAATTTTGAATGCCGGATTTTTGCCATCTAGTTAAATCCTTCCTTGCAAACAAATCTGATACCCTATACTCTCGCTGTAAAGCTTGCTCGCCTAAAATAAATTTCTGTAGTTTTCTTAAAACCTCGAAAACGGTAGTTTTGCCCGATCCATTTGAACCCAGAAAGAGATTTAAGCTATCTACTGTCAATTCAAAATTGACCAGGCATCTAAAATTATTTACATAAATTCTCTTCAGCATAAATTTTATTGATAAACGTTAGGATAATGAGCAATTTAAGGGTCGATTAGAAATACATCCGTACTCCCACAAGACTTTGTACTTGCAAAGCACAGCCAATTAGTTATTTTTATGTCTTGAAATTGGTTAAGCCAAAGGCTTTTTTAACCAATTCTTAGTTAAGTTCAACGGTGTTTTTATGGTGCCATCTGCTTAATTGCTTATCTAATTTAGATGGTTCTCATAATTACTCGGCTATTTACAATTTATTAATATTGCCTTTAAATACAGTTTGAAGTTGACACTAAGGGCTGGCAATTTTGCCAGCCCTCAAGTTGTTTTAGCGTTTGACCAACTTCTTAGAAACCTTCCGCAAGCGAATTGATTTCGGTGTTACTTCCACCAATTCATCCTGGCCGATGTACTCCAAAGCGCGCTCCAAACTCATGTCGATTGGCGCTTGCAATTGCACTAATTCTTCACCGCCAGAGGCGCGGTGGTTTGTCAACTGCTTGGACTTGCAAATATTCAACTCCATATCTTGATTTCGGTTGCTTTCTCCGATAATCATTCCTCTGTAAACCTTGGTACCGGGGGTAATGAAAAATACGCCTCGGTCTTCAGCATTTTGCAGTGAATAGTAGGTGGCCGTTCCTTCTTCAAAAGAAATCAATACTCCGTTGCGGCGGGCGACAATTTCTCCGCTGAGGGGGCGATAATCGAGGAAGCTGTGATTCATAATTCCAGCGCCGCGAGTCAAGCGCATAAACTCGCCTCGGAACCCGATCAAACCGCGGGCGGGAATTGAAAATTCTACTTGCGTGCGGCCGGTGCTGCTGACGTGCATATCTTGCATTTCTGCTTTCCGCTGACCCAGGCGTTCGATGCAGCCGCCGACTGCTTCTTCGGGTACGTCTAAGACCAAACATTCATAGGGTTCGCACGGAGTACCGCCGACTTCGCGGTAGATTACTTGCGGCTGGGATACTTGGAATTCGTATCCTTCGCGGCGCATATTTTCGATCAAAATGCCGAGGTGGAGTTCGCCGCGACCTGATACGAGGAATTTGTCGGGAGAGTCGGTTTCTTCGACGCGCAAGGCGACGTTTGTTTCGAGTTCTCGCATTAGCCGATCGCGAATTTGCCGAGATGTCACCAAACTTCCTTCTTGACCGCAGAACGGCGAATCGTTCACCGAGAAAGTCATCTGCAAAGTCGGTTCATCTACCTTGATTAAAGGCAGCGCTTGCGGGTCGTTCGGACAGGTAATTGTTTCGCCAATATAGGCATCAGCAAAACCGGCAACGGCGACAATATTACCAGCGGAAGATTCTTGGATATCAATCCGCTTCAGGCCTTCAAAGCCCATCAATTTGGTGATTTTTGATTTGACAAGCGCGCCGCTTTCTGTGATTAAGACTGCTTGTTGGCCGACTCTAATTGTGCCGTTGTGGATGCGGCCGATGACAATGCGACCCACGTATTCGGAATAATCCAAGGTGGTGACTTGCAGTTGCAGCGGTTTGTTGGGGTCGCCTACGGGGGGCGGTACGTGGTCTAGGATTTCTTCAAACAGCGGTTTCATGTCCACTGCTTCGTCGTCCAAAGTTTTTTTAGCAGTACCGTTGAGTCCGGAACCGAAAAGATAGGGGAATTCGCATTGATCGTCGTCGGCGCCGAGTTCTAAGAACAAGTCTAAAACTTTATCAATAGCTTTGTGGGGGTCTGCTTGGGGTCGATCGATCTTATTGACAAAGACGATGGGGCGCAGTCCTTTTTCTAGGGCTTTTTTGAGCACGAACCGGGTTTGCGGCATCGGGCCTTCATTGGCGTCTACGATCAGCAGACAGCCGTCAACCATGCCGAGAACTCGTTCGACTTCGCCGCCAAAGTCTGCGTGTCCGGGGGTATCGACGATGTTGATCAGGGTTTCTCCGTACCTGACGGCGGTGTTTTTGGAAAGGATGGTAATGCCACGTTCGCGCTCGATGTCGTTGGAGTCCATGACGCAATCTGGGATTTCTTCCCCTTCGCGGAAGATTCCGGACTGTCTGAGGAGGGCGTCTACAAGGGTGGTTTTGCCGTGATCGACGTGAGCTATGATGGCGACGTTGCGAATGGGAAGACTCATAATGCGTCTGGGACGTTAAACGGATTTAACTAAAGATTTCTTAATAATTGTAGCGCATGAAGTCAAGGGGCGATCGGGCGGCTGCCAGATTGGAGTGCGATGGTCGCTAGAATCAAGATTATGAAAGTGGAACAAGCGTGAAATTGAGCTTTACACTACCCCTGACGGCAGAGTTCCTTTCGAGCCGTAATTTTGAGTTGGCCCAGGTGCAGAAGCTTGGATACGGGGCGATCGCCGGCATTAAGATTAGGGTGCAAGTACGATCGGCTTTAGGGAAGTACAACCCAGAGATATTCAGCGTTACAGCACGCCAGACGGCAAAGTTCCTTTCTCGGAGTGGTTAGACTCCCTGCGAGATCTCAAGGCAAAATTTAAGATTGAGCGGCGACTCGATCGAGTTGGGACTGGAAATTTCGGAGATTATCGAGCAGTCGGAGAAGGCGTCTATGAGTTGAGGATAAATTACGGCCCCGGCTATCGCGTCTATTTTGGACAAGTAGAAGAAACAATTGTACTTTTGTTGATAGGCGGGATAAAAGCACTCAAGAGCAAGATATCCGCAAGGCTAAAACATACTGGACAGATTACAGGAGTTAAGACAATGACAATGCCGTATAGCTTACCTTATCACCCCTATAAAATTTCAAATCTCAAAGATCCGGCATATTCTGCTGGCTATCTTACAGAGATAATTGAGGCGGAAGAAGGAGATTTGGAATTAGGAATCATGCCAAAAGCACTTCGAGATGTATTTGAGGCTCTGGGCGAACCAAATATGTCTGCTGAAGATGCTAAATTGCATTTGGAAAAATTAGATGTTTTGTTGTCGGGAGAAGGAAGTGCGACAATTTATGCTTTGGCAAGTTGGCTGAAGGCTTTGGGATTGAAGTTAACAGTTGCGGTTGATGAAGGGGAGAAAGGGGAAGACGAAGGTTCTGTTGGTGGTGCTGAGTTGGCGGTAGTTGGTAATGTTTGATTTTGGTCGATCGAGCTTTAACTCAATTGGCGTAAGTCCCACACCGTAACTGTACCCGGTTCGGTGTTGGGATATAAGCCAAACAAAAATATAGAAAGAGTTGGCATATAGAGTTGATTTGAGTTAATATATAAATGGTTGCGACCCACTCACTCGGCTGTAATAACAAAACGGTCATAGTAGCAGTAATATGCTTACCGGGAAACTGCGAGAGAAAGGAGGAAAAGGCAGACCGCTGGTTAGTATGGTATGCCCTGCTGTAAAAAATAACCCATGTTTGTTGTACGAAAAGAGTTTTTGGTCTTAGGAAATAGGACTTCTGCGTGGGTTCCCTACGAGGGGATAAAGGGCGTAAAAGCCCAGAGATGCTGTGTAAGACTCCGATCGTCTTTGATGACGAATATTCAGCAATGAATATCCCCAATAGAGCTACGGCAAACGAGACACCCCGCCCGAATTATAACGGTACTCCGTTTAGTTTGGGTATTTCACCGGCGCTCGATGCCCGATCGCTAAAGGAAGTAGCCGATCGCTCCGGGGTATCCTAGAATTAAAAGTTATGCCCGATCGCCCGGTATGGCAATGGCTGACATCGGTGCTCTGCTTAAATTGGCGCCGACGTTTGATGTGTCGATCGCACAATTTTAGGATTTGGTCCAACATTAACAAATTACACTTAAAATAAACCAGCGCCACCAGCGCCAACCAGTGCGACCTCGCATGGACTATCTACTGTGCGACGATCGCGAAAAGCAAAGATGCCAGAGTTGGCGGATGGGACGGGGCTTGGTCAGAAAGAGATGATATATTCTCAGCGGCAATTGTAGCTGTTCGATCGCCCATATCGGTTTACAATTTTTAACGTTGAGCCTTATTGAAGTGCAGGAGTGGAGCTGGCTTGGATAACGCTAGTCTGTCAAGAAAACCCCCGCAAGCCTCGGAGCTTGTCGCCGACGAAATTCCAGAAGCAGTGCGAGACCACCCATACCTAGAAGCAGGCCAGAGTCAGTCCAAGAAAAAAGGGCTGATTTGGAAACTGCTAGGGTTGGCCGCATTAGCCTTTGGGGTCAGCATCTGGCTGCACCTCAACTTTAACTTGTTCCCAGCCACCAGTCAGGCAGAGCAAACTCAAAAAAACTCAGCACCAGTGAGTTCGCCGTCAGCGGCCGCGAGTCCAGCTACCAACTCAAAAGCCGGCACCGCCACCGCCACCCCAGACAACCTGCTGGGACACTTGCCGTACCAAGAAGCACCAGCCAAAGACTTGGTAGGCGTCACCTCCGACGGTAGCATCAAACTCCGCACCTCAGCAGCAGCAAAATATCAGGAAATGGCCAACGCTGCAGCGGCTTCAGGCATCTACTTCGCTCCTCTATCCGGCTTTCGCTCCCTCGAAGACCAACAGCACGTATTTTTTGACGTGAAAGCCGAACGCAGGCAAAACGCCAGCAAGCGAGCCGAAGTCAGCGCCCCTCCAGGTTACAGCGAACACCACACCGGTTACGCGATCGACATCGGCGACAGCAGCGCCCCGGAAAACAACCTCAGTCCCAGTTTTGAAAATACCCAAGCATTCAAGTGGTTAGAAGCCAACGCCGTCGCCTTCAGCTTTGAAATGTCCTTCCCCAAAAACAATCGCCAAGGCGTCAGTTACGAGCCTTGGCACTGGCGGTTTGTGGGCGACAAGCAAAGCCTCGAAACTTTCTACAAAGCTCATTCCATGAAAAAGTAGAAGGAAAAAGTAGAAGGAAGAAGGAAGAAGGAAGAAGGAAGAAGGAAAAAGGAAGAAGGAAGAAGGAAAAAGGAAGAAGGAAGAAGGAAGAAGGAAGAAGGAAGAAGGAAGAAGGAAGATTTTCCACATCTCCGGCTTTGCCACTCGGACACTCTCCCACTCGGACACTCCCCCACTCCCCCACTCCCCCACTCCCCCACTCCCCCACTCGGACACTGCCCCACTATCCCACTCTCCCATTCCCCCACTCGGACACTCCCCCACTCCCCCCCCACTCGGTTGAGCCAAACTCGTGATTGCAATCTATCCAGGCAGCTTTGACCCCATTACCTTCGGTCACGCAGACATTATCGAGCGGGGTTCTAAACTGTTCGATCGGGTAATTGTTACTGTAGTCAAAAACCCCAGCAAAACGCCTCTGTTCACCGTAGAGCAACGGATCGAGCAGATCCGGCGCTCTACCCAACACTTGCCAAACGTAGAAGTAGACAGTTTTGAGGGTTTGACAGTAAACTATGCTAAGATTCGACAAGCCAAAGTGCTGCTGCGGGGGCTCCGGGTATTAACAGATTTTGAAATGGAACTCCAGATGGCCCACACCAATAAAACCCTTCTGGGTGAAATTGAAACAGTTTTTTTGGCAACTTCTAACGAGTACAGCTTTTTAAGTAGTAGTGTAGTTAAAGAAATAGCCAAGTTTGGTGGCTCCGTAGATCATCTTGTTCCGAAACACGTCGCCCTAGATATTTACAAATGTTACGCCAGCAGGAACCAACTCGCATCGAACCCGACAGTACCGGCCTCCGCACTGAGAACGAATCACCTCAGAACACAGCCGCCTTCGGAGACCCCACCCGAACCGCAGGAGTAGACATCCAGCGGGAATTGAACCGGCTTGAGGAAATTGTTCTTGACAGCCCGCGAATTCCTATGACCAGACGCACTCTGGTAGATGAAGAACAGTTGCTAGATCAGTTAGACTTGGTGAGGCTAAATTTGCCGATCGCCTTTCAGGAAGCCGAGACGATCATCCGGCACAAGGACGACTTGATTCAAGAGGCGGAACTTTACGCTCAGGAAGTGATAGAAGCAGCAGAACAGCGAGCGGCAGAACTTTTAAACGATATGGGCCTGCTCCAGCAGGCGAAGATAGAAGCAGATCAGTTGCGACAGCAAGTTTTGCTCGACTGCGAGGCAATTCAGCAGGCGACGCTGGCGGAGGTCGAACAAATTCGCTACCAGGCTCAAGAGGAATTGGAAGAGATGAGAGTCAGGGCGATGGCTGAATGCGAGGAAATTCAAAACGGAGCCGACGATTATGCCGACCAAGTGCTCGATAATATCGAGCAGAAGCTCAGCGATATGCTGCGCGTGATCCGCAACGGGCGCGATCGGTTGGATAGTGTTTCTGCGTCGCACATCCATAACACCAACGGTTAGCCAACAGTTAACTCATTGCTTGAACCCTTCTAAAAGTCTACCTAATTGAGGTAGATTTTTTTTCGGAATAGTCTTTATAGTCTTTCTTCCTCCCTCGCATTTTCTAAAAGTATGGCACTTCCCAGTAGAGTATCTGAGTTAGTCAAAATATTGGCTGCTTATTCATTCCCTATATATCTCCTGGATTCTACAGTATTGAAATAGGTGTTGTGAACGTTTTATACAGCAGATTCCATGTTGATGAAGTAAACCAGTCAAGCGATCGCGAGCTTACGGGAAACAGCACTGCCGTGTCCTCTATCGAAAGCTATGTACCTCACTTACCTAAAAAATGCTGTAAGTTTATTTTCTCCCTACATCCGCTGCTGAAGCTCGGCTTTTTACTGACAGGCAATTTGTTGGTTTGTTGGGGGATTATTTACCTGTTGCAGAAAGTTCTGCCCAAAAATTACAGGCAGTACCTTCTGGGAATTTAATGGGATTTTGTGTTTTAGCGGATGTCTTCATAAAACTGCTTGAGATAGCGGGGAGAAACGCCAAACCCCCACAAAAAACCAATCGAAAGATAGATGGCAATTGCTTTAAATTCGCCCCAATTTGCCACTCGCCGATCGCTACTTTCCACTACCCGGTTGACTAACTTAAGTCTCCCCCGTCGCACTAACTTCAAACACAAATCCGCTTCCTCCATAATTGGCAGCGCGGCATCGAAACCGGCGCATTCCCAAAAATCGGTACGGCGGCAAAAAATAACTTGGTCGCCAAACAGCAGGCGCAATCCTTTGAAAAATAAATGAGGTCGAAATAACAGTGGCGCGTAATAAGTTTTCAGGTAATTGTGGAGGGAAAAACCCCATCTTGTTTGCTGCGAACCAGCCATCAGAGAGATAAACCCGCCACCGGAAATTTCGGCATCGGACAGGGTTTTCTGGATAACTGCTACCATGTCGTCGGGAACTAAAGTATCGGCGTGGAGAAAGCACAGAATTTCGCCGGTGGCGACAAGGGCACCTAAGTTCATTTGCACGGAACGTCCGGCTGTACTGCTAGAAATAACGCGGATGCCGGCCGAAAGTGCGATCGCCGCTGTGGAGTCTTGACTGCCCCCGTCTACCACCAACACTTCCCAGGCGGGAGGATTAAGGATGCTGAGTTGGCGGAGAGTGCGTTCCAGACAAGTCGCTTCGTTGAGGGCTGGGATGATAATAGAAACGCGATCCATCTGGTTGAAATTTATGCCAGAGATATTATAATAAAAAACTGTGGCGGTTCACAACTAAGGAGAAAATAGAAATTAGGCACGCGGATTCAAACACCCGATGTCTGCCTGCGAACTCGTCAGAAAACCTCGGATTTTTTACATAAACCGTGTTGGTTGGCCTGATTCCTATAAAATCAGGCAAAAGTGCGATCGCCCTCTATATTTTCCACTAATCAGGACTGAGAAAATCGTGCAGAAAACAGAAGTAAAAAATGATTTAGAATTTTTTGAGGAAAATGCCGATAATTGGTGGGACGAAAATGCTAAAATTTATGCCTTATACCATCTAAACAAACCCAGATTTGAGTTTTTCGACAGACACGCGACTAATTGGCAAGGGCTGAAAACCTTAGATGTCGGGTGCGGCGGCGGCTTTTCTTGCGAGTTTATGGCCGAGAGAGGCGCTATTGTTTCCGGAATAGATCGATCGGACAAATGTATTGTAGTCGCTCAAAATCACGCCGTTACCAGCGGTTTTGAGATTGACTACAGGCAAGGTTTTGCCGAAAATATGCCCTACGACGACAATACCTTTGATGTTGTAATCTGCGTGGATGTTTTGGAACACGTTGCCGATTACAAAAAAGTTGTGGCTGAGGTTCACAGGATTCTCAAGCCGGGAGGACTGTTCTTTTTTGATACAATCAACCGAACTTTTTCCTCGCAAATTGTGATGATTGGACTGATGGAAAATACATTGCAGGAAATTAAGCGGGGCGTTCACGATTGGGAAAAGTTTGTTACCCCGGATGAACTGTCTGTGGTAATGCGCGATACTGGTTTCGACAATATTGAAATTAAAGGTTTTGATCTGTTTGGAGAAATGGGCGCTAGTTTAGCCCAGTTGCACGGTTTTTGGGGGAATTTTAAAAGTGGAAAGCAGCTATTTCCTTCGGGGGTAAGTTTCCAACAACTTTCTCAAGTGCTAATCTATAATATAGCTAACTATGTTAATTACAAAAAGTCTGGCTTGTTTAAAATCAAAATTAATGAGGATACGTCGATTATGTATGTTGGGGTAGGGGCGAAGAATTAGTCGGTTAATTGTTGATTGTTGATGGTTGACGGTTGACTTTTGTCATTAGGGGCGAGTTTTTGCGATCGACAAATCCGACTAAAACCCGCCTCTATTGCATTTTGTAGGGTGCACCTAGCAAGCGCCTTTCTCTATACTCTCTTGAGTGCAATACAGCTATTCGGCATCAGACACCGTAAGGCTGTGTCTAATACTGTCTTAGTGGCAATTGAGAATTGCTAGTAGATCAGTCCTCGATCGAGCCTCATGACCTTAATTTTTTACCGTTTCTGTGGACGCAACGAAAGTATTGCTGTGAAAAAACCAAGGTGATGACCACCCGTGGATCCAAGACTGTATATTTGCGATCGCACTACAAACCTAATTTTCCGAACTAATTGCAAAAAATTAGCAAATATTTTTAAAGTTACGCCCTTGCGCTTCGCAGTTTGAGCGCCCACAACTACCGCGCCGTCTCAATCTCGGGCTGTTTGCGCTGAGATTAAACGTAGCTAGACAGCTTCGGGTAACAAATCTTAATCTTTAACTCTTGACAATTTATCTTAATCGCAGGTAGCTTATTGAATATTAATTGCAATAAGTGCCAGAAGTTAATAGTACCTAGAGGTCAATCACCGTGACAGCAGCAATAGTTTCCGCGTCAGCCGATCGAATCAGCGACGGACAACCCGCCGACAGCCAAAAACTGATAAGTTTGGGTAAAAATTCTGAAATACCTGACCTCGATAACTCGAAAGATATAACCCTCGCCGTCTTAGAAGGAGTGGGAACTCTCACGGTGTGCTCGCGAACAGTCACTTTAAAACCGGGAGTATTTGTGTTTGTACCCGCCGGCATCCCGCGCCGTCTAAAAGTACAAACGACCCTAAATTTGTTACTAATTGACTGCGAAGCCGACCCCGATATGAGCGAGTCAGCTTGGTTGATGAATTTTCAACTTTAACCCCATGAAAAAACAGTGTCCTTGCTGCCTTGACTCCCTAATTTCTCAGGTTTGCCACAACCGTGTCTACTGTTTTTGTCTCAATTGCAGGCAGGAAATGCCAAATCCTGACTCAAAAAGAATAAATTTCAAACACTGTCAAGTTGCATCTTCGGAGTAAAAAGGTCAAAAGCAATTGGTCTTTTCTACCGAACTACAACTGGCAAAACTGAGTCTGTAGTTGAAATGATTCGGGATGAATTTGGCGGGAATATCGTCACCTTGCACGAGTTCGGCAGCATTAAAAATGATGATTTTGCCGAATAGGAATGTCTGATTATCGCTTGTCCGACTTGGAATATCGGCGAACTGCAAAGCGACTGGGAAGGTTTTTTTTCCAGAACTTGATGATATTGATTTTAGCGGACAAAAAGTAGCTGATTTGGGAACTGGCGACCAAGAACGCTACCCGGATAATTTTATGGATACAATGGGGTTGGGCCTGAAAATATAACGGAACAGGGAGGTGAAACCGTTGGCTATTAGCCGATAGACGGTTAGGATTTTAATGAATCTAAAGCTGTAGTTGATGGGAATTTATTGGGTCTTGCTATTGATGAAGATAACCAATCCGGTCCGGCGGAAGCGCGCATAAAATATTGGGGTTCTCAACTCAAGAAATAATTTAGCTTGTAGATTTAACGGTAGGGTACGTCTTGTAATTAAATGATGTTCTGAAATCTAAATTAGGCACTCAACCAGCCCAAAAATTGAGCCGATAAATTATAATTGTTAATAACTCTATCTCAAACTTAAAATAAATGAAGTTTAGTTCAGGTTACGTGCTTTAGTTAAGTGTAAGTCCGAGTTGGCAATTCTTCGCTCGCTGGCTGCTTTCCTACTTAAATGATTCTGTACCAGTGCAAATATGGGAATACCAACAAACTGAAGACGAAGCACGATCTTTAGAGATGGCTGTTTAACTTTTGCACTATTTTTTAACAAGACGCGATCGCCCACTTCATCTAATAAGTCACAGTACCAGCAGATAGGTAAGTTTAATGTATGGGCGTCGCTATCCTCACCAAGTAAGTTCTTTGGGACTTTTAGCTATCGTTTGGCAATATGCTATTAATTGGCAAGCACATGACTATACGCATCTTTCAGCTTTTTTCGGGAGTCGCAAACAAGTTTTGAATTCAATGGTTGGTAATATTCTGGGATTGCAAAATCAAAGTACAAATATAATATTTATATCATATTTTGAGGATGACTTAGCCTGTTTTCCTTGTCCTCACTCCTTATTTAGGATGAGTAATTCCCGCGATGAAGTTGGAGAAGTACCTTTGTTGATATGTAGCAGACAAACAGATTTTGTTGTATCTCTTATTGTGAGACCCCCTGGTCGAAATTCATTAAAAAAGGCTCTGGGTTTGGGGAATGTCAAGACGGTAGGCATTTCTTTCACCACTTCAATCCACAACAAGCCGGCTAAAAAATACTAAATCTTTAGCTATCTCTACACAGCCGCCAAGCAAAGTTTAATTTTCCATAAAAGGTCGCGATTGCTATTGCTTGTTCAATTTATACCGAAACTTTCTGTGGCAAAGACTACATTAATTTTGGTAATTCCGGGCAAGTTTGGCAGACCTGCTTCTACTGTTTTGGCGCAGTAGCCTCAGTTTATTCCTCCGCCAATTTTAGTTGGTAAGATTTTGAGGGATGGACTTTGAGTTATCATCAGTATCTTTTTGAGATTTTAGAATAATTGTAAAAAATATTTAACATATATTCAGATGTGGGAGTAAATGGTATGCTGATCTTATTGGATTTGGCAATTAGTTTTTTTGAATTAACCGCAGAGGATCTCTTGACGCAGAGGAATGTAATAGTACATTAAAAAGGAATTATTGGCAACAATTATAAAATATTTTAACATGGGGTTAGCAAACTCAGCCTTAGCCTGGGCAGGGATACTAAGTATCGATCGAATTTTAAGGGATCGCTCCCCCCAACTCCTAAAATAGCGATCGAGCAAGCATATATACTTAAATGTTAGGGCGAGCACAGGGGCACCGCCCCTACGGATTAACAATTTATCAAGAATTATGTCAGCAAGTTTTTTGCCAAAATCGATCGCACAACTCACAGAATCTACCTCAATTGCCTTAGCCCAAAGCATTCAACGGGAGGCAATTACAACTCCCCTAAATTCAGAGCCCATTGCCACAACCTACGTGCGCCAAGGCAGCGGAAACACGCCGATTTTGCTAATTCATGGCTTCGACAGTTCCGTGTTTGAATTCCGCCGCCTATTGCCACTGCTGGCCACCGAAAATGAAACTTGGGCGGTTGACTTGTTGGGTTTTGGGTTTACAGAAAGAGCATCAGGTTTGCCATTCAGCGCCAGGGCAATTGAAAGTCACCTTTACTATTTTTGGAAAACGCTAATTTCGCAGCCTGTAATCTTAGTTGGCGCCTCAATGGGAGGTGCAGCAGCAATTGATTTCACTCTCAATTATCCCGAAGCTGTGAAACAATTAGTGTTAATCGATAGCGCAGGCTTTGCCATCAGTTCTAATAAGGGAAAATTTTTAATTCCTCCTTTAGGATATCTGGCAACTTCATTTTTACGCAATCCCAAAATTCGCCAGCGAATTAGCGTCAATGCTTATTTTGATGAAAAACTAGCCTCCAGCGACGCTCAAATTTGCGCTGCTTTGCACCTGGAAATGCCCAACTGGAATCAAGCTTTAATTGCGTTTACAAAAAGCGGCGGTTACGGAGGTTTTGGGGAAAAATTGTCACAAATTCAGCAGCAGACGCTGATTTTGTGGGGAAAACAAGACCGGATTTTGGGGACGGCGGATGCGGAAAAGTTTGCCAGGGCGATACCCAATTCCCAACTAATTTGGATACCAGATTGCGGGCACGTTCCCCACCTAGAAAAGCCGCAGATTACCGCTCAACATATTTTAGGTTTCACAGCTAATATATAATACTGCTTCTGAACCTAATTATGTAGGATGCGCAAGGAGTACCTTACCCCGATAATTCGAGCGTCAAACTAAACCTAATTATGTAGGGTGCGCAGGGAGCACCTTACCCCTATAATTCGCGCGTCAAACTAAACCTAATACATAATTTTTAAACTTTCGGCAAATACTTTTGTACAATAGTCCATCCCGTGAGCAACACAGTCACAAATCCCCCAAACAAAGCTAAATTAGTGCCGATGTGGAGGGGACGCGCCCAAGGATGTTTAGGGCCAATTTGCAGCCCGCTTCCAACAGAAACCAACACCAAAGTAACAACAGCTAACCCCGCCGGTAAATGAGCCGAGTGACCCAAATTGCCGTAGTATCCCAGGGTACCGACTACACCAATTCCCAGGAGTAAAATTACCAAAGTCGCCATCCCCGCACCAGTCGCCACATGGAAAGGACGCAGCCATTTTGGGCGCGGTTGTTTGGTACTGCGGGCGCCAAACATCCACGTTCCAGTAACGGCCAGCAACAGGTAAGCTAACAGGGAAACACCCATTGACCAAGCCGCTATTTTCCACAACCACAAGAAAGAAGGCAGATTCATCTGTTCCATTCCTAATTAGGAATTTCCACAAAAAGTTCTTTCCGATTTTACCTGGATTTGAAAGCAAAAATGAATAATTTTGAGAGAAAGTGCGATCGGACTATCCAGAGGTTGCATCCGCCTTACCTAGAAGCCAAACGCACTTTCTTTCATACTCAGCTTAATTTACGCTAGAGATTTGTCGCTCAAGTTTTTAGGAGCCGCCTTTCCATTCTAGCTCCCCGGGTTTGCTGTCGAAAGGCATTTTATAAAACCCTAATTTTTGTTTTAAGATTAATCGCAAAAAAGGCAGAGCTTCTAGCAAATATCTTTTCCACAACCTCCTCGGTTCATTTAACAGTCGGTACGTCCATTCTATGCCGACTTCGCTCATCCATTTGGGAGCTCTTGCTTTGCAACCCGCTTCAAAATCAATGGTTGCACCTATTGCTAAGAAAATTTTGACGTGTGTGAATTTGCTCTTGTATTTAACCAGCCACTTCTCTTGCTTGGGGGAGCCCACCCCTATTGCCAGAACTGTAGCTCCTGATTTATTGATCGCGTCAATTATTTTTTCACACTCTTCTTCATTGTTTTCAAAGCCAAAAGAAGGAGAATGTGCTTCTACCACTATGTCTCTACCAACTTTTTGGTTAATTTTTTCCTGAGCTTTCCTAGCGATACCTTCAGCAGCTCCTAGCAAAAAGATTTTCATTTTCTCGTTATCTTTGTGATAGGTATAGAATGCAGGAAACAAGTCAGAACCTGAAATTTTTTCTTGGATAGGAGTACCCAAAAATTGTGAAGCATACATCAATATTTGACTGTCACAAACTCTATAACTAGATTTATTGTAAGCTTCATAAAAGTCGCGGTCATACTGCAACATAATCAAGTGGTCTACATTGGGCGTAAATACGACACCACCTTCGCAGTCGAGTTTTTCAAACAACTCTGTTATTGAAATGTTATCTATCGAGACATTCAATAAATTAACTGTTTTCATGTATTATTCCCTTGCCGCTTTATATTAAACTACAACTCAAACTATTATCACCCACTATAGAGGCTCATGTTTTCTTTGCTTGGGTGCTTAACTGAATATACTTTTCTAAGTATATCCTTGTAGACAATACCTGTCCAGTCAGAATTTTTAAAGATTGTGTAAAGAATCAGCTCATTTTAGCATAATAGTGTATGATCCCCATTTTGGTTGACAAATCGACACACAGTTTTAATAAAAAATCCCTCCCCTGCTAATAGTGGAAGCATGGCAAATTCAGGTCAAAAATTATTGTTCACCTTGATTTTTGTCGATTGACAAATATATCCCAACTTCCGAACTTGATTTAATCCAAAAATGGTAGATTTTTGAGTTTTTGTATCCAGCCAAGGCAATATATTTTCAAGCTTTGAGCGAAGCCGGGATCGCCTGAATGAAAATCAGGATGATTTTTGGTGAACCAGCGACTTTCTTTTTGGGGGCGAACTGGTTTTCTTGATTTTAAGACTTTCTGGAGCTTTTAAGACCAGAGTCGATATTCCTCCAGCAATCAGCGCAAAAATCGGGTTAGTCATAGCGTTCAAAACACAGTCAAACACGTACATAGTTAAGGCTACTCCCAGGACGGCCGCGGGCGCTACTTTGGGATTAGCCCAGGTTCTGGCGGGATACTTGAACAGGGCAAAGACGATAACAGGAAGTAACAAAGAAGAAAATAAACTAACTAAACCGACTGCACCATAGGTGCCAAATGCAATAATCCATAAGCTGTCAGTGACCGAGATATCATCACCGTACTCGTCGTACACGCGGTTTCCACCGGAATCCCCCCAGCCAAAAAGAAATCTTTGTCGCGCTTTGTCCCCTAGTATCTCTTCCATGTCAAATCTATACTTCAGAGAGCCGGCTCGCTCTTCGCCAAATATTGGAGTGATGAACCCCATGACGTCTTTACTCGAGAATTGACCCGATGCAGCTATATACAGATAAAACACTATATATCCCATTATGAATAGCAGGGGCAAAGAGGTGCGAAACCACTTGGCACAGAATAATACGATCGACGCGAATACAAATAAACTGTAGGCCCCACTAGAACGGCACAGGAAAAAAGCGATCATTAATATAATTGCTACAGTCTTGATGCTGCGGCCTTGAAACTTTTTGAGGGCCCCCGTTTGCCACAACCAAAGTGCGATTAAGGCGGCTGTCATCATCCACACGGCCACCATCAAACCGTGCTGCATAAATACTACCGGTCTCCACCCCCCCGCACGCCGTGCTTGACTCCAGTCATCAAAGGCACTGACTCCGTAAACCAATTGGTGCAGAAGTGGGCCCTTAACCCCTTCAATTAAAGTAAAAGGAATGTAGGCCAACCCACCTGCCAAAATCCCGATCGCCAATTGTCGCAGCCCGTCTAAACTACCCACATACAAGCGTCCTACCAAATAAGGCAGACCCCAACTAATGATTTGGACGAAAGTTGGAGAAATCGGGCTGCCGCCCGTAGTAATTTGTGTAACAATTGGACACAAAGACCAAATTAGCATTGGCACGTCCAGCCAACCGGGCTTAAAACAGGTGAAGCGCGCCATATCGTAGACAAGAGTAGCCATCAAAATGGAGTAGCAAACTGACGAGACTTTGGTAAATGCTGGCAATACGGGGATGGGATAAGAAGTTTGTGGCAAAAACAGCCACGCTAAAACAAAACTTATAATTACTGCCCGCTGAGGCGGAAACCTCACAAACAGGTAAAAAACGATTGGAATAAAGCCGAACAGAGCAACGGGGATTAATGCAACCATAGGTTTTTTCCCAGTAAAATTATAGAAAGACAACTCAATTTGCCCGATAAAAATTTTCGCTTAAACGATCGCCCAACCCCCATCTTTTAAATCAACCTCAATTTTACGCCTTGTTCGTTAATTGTGCGTGACCTTCACCATCCGCGTACAGTGCCGCCTCGAAGAGATTAGTTGCATCTTCCCAGTCATAATTTATCACCTTCTCCAAAGCAGTCTTGGACATTGCCCGCCATTCGGCATCAGACAACTGACAAATCTGCTCGATCGCTTTTGCCAGGTCCTGTGGGTCTTTTGGCTTGACAAGTATGCCACCCACGCAAGCTTGTTGTTCCGGAGCCGCACCAGCAGGAGTGCCGATAATTGGCAAGCCGAAGCCATCGCTTCGGTAATTGGCAAGCCGAAGCCTTCGGCTCTCCTGGAAAACAGCTAAGCCTCCCATTTGCTGTAAAATTCTTTTACTTGGTTTTGACTAGGTGCCTTATTATACTCTGTGCCATCCGGCAGGAAATTGGGATCGGGAGTATTGCGGGAACCAAAGGCAACTAAACGAAAGTTGGGAATGTTTTCAGCAGCTATAGAGAAAGCTTTCTGGGCAATATCGCAGCCTTTCCCAGGAGTTGTAGTATTATAGTACATCCCGACTGTGGGAACTAATTGCTTGCCTCGCGGCTGCCGAGCTCGCGCCTGGGGGTCGTAAAACTGTTTGGTGTCTACAGTGGGAGGGACGAGAGATACAGACAAATTGGCGTATTGATTCCGAGCTATGTCGGCGGACCACAAGGGGACAGCGATTTTGTGCATCGGCAGCAGCCCAGTGGTCTCTACTCGACCTTTTGGTACGCAGTCAAAAGCCTCGTAGTGTTGGAGAAAATATACTTTCGTTCCTTTGCTCGGAGAGAGTTTTGCCACCCACTCGGCAGTTTCCCACCAAGTAGCCATGATAATATCGGCATCAGGTATGTCTTTGTCGGTAATGGGCCGGTAGGTTTCGAGAACTCGGCTTTCGACATCCACCTTGTCAAAGTGAGACTGTTCTTTCTTTGGAGCGGACTGCCAACCCCTACCTCCGAGCAGCGATCGCAATTGTTGGATCAAAGTCGCTTGCCGCCGGGGCGTAGAGACGATAAATATTTTTTGTCCTCGCTTTTGAAGAAGTTCTGTGTAGATAAATAACACCCTGATGCCACCTGTAAGACTAAGGGTAGGAACGACAAAAGTAATTTTCATGAATAGATGCAGAAGATAGAGACTGGTTTATAAAACTTCTCCATAACAGCAGTTTGCACTTAGGAGCCTTTTTTTGGCTTGTGTGCAGGGTACGGGCGAATGCTGGAGGTTCGTAACTCGATAGTCGAGCCGATCTTAACTTTGTCCTCAGGGACTTTCCCTAATTACAAATCGGGAGATGTTTGAGGACTAGACAAGTTTAACCTCTAACGGTGCGCTCCTTAAAACCTCCGTTGCACTCGCGTTCAGATTTTGGCCGACGATCGCTTTATCACCACTATTGGCTAGTCGGTGGGGTCAGAATTCGTGTCGAGACTGCTGGGTAGAAAACAGTACACGGGCGATTTGAGTTTTGGCAGCATCACCCCACCAAATGATATTGACTTTCTGCTGAGAATCCCGCGCCTGAGGGAGCCGCTAGCGCAGAATTTCAAATGGCGGCACTTAGCATCCAACCCCAATTTGTTGCTTTGCCGCTGCTGGGTAATAGTAGGGAGAAAAGGAAACTATATTAACGTCGCGCTGTTTAGATTTGTCTACAGCAACTTTCAATGCCGCTTCAAAATAAGCCGTGGCATCTTCCCAAGTATAATTGTTCGCTTTGGCATAGGCGGCTTCGGACAGGGCTTGCCACTTGGAATTTGGCAACTGACAGATAGACTCTACCGGGCGGTACCGATCGATAATTTTGTGTTCTACACCTAAGTTATCGAAAAATGAGGCTTTGTTTTCAGGTGGGGAAATCCAACCCCGTCCCTGCTGCTGCAACTTGACTTGCTGGCGCATACTCGGTTGGGGGTGGGGTAGAGAGATGACTAACACCGAGTGTCCTCGCTTTCTCAAACGTTCTGCGAAAATAGATACTACTCGTATTCCACCAGTCAGAGACAGAGTAGGAAGAACAAAGGTGATTTTCATTAAGTCCCGCTGAAGACTCAGACTCGCTTTCGGCGCTGCTACGAGCGCGGATGTTAGATCCCGAGAGGAAAGAGGGGCGGGTGAATATTAATTACCGCTTTCCTAGTCTGTACATAGAATCCAACCTAGCGACTGTTCGCCACACCCGAGTATTGAGCTGCCACAAATTCGCTGTCATTGAAGGGATAATAACAATTGATGCGATCGCCCAACACTTCCTATAGATATAATTTTGCGGTGAGCGAAAGTTCATCCTGAAGACAGATTCCTCATCAAAAAGCAGCTTTTTTCGAGGTCAACACCAAGCTAGATAACACTTCCTCTTTAACCTAAAAGCACTTGCCTATCCTGAAGACAGAGATGTACGGCTAACGGAAAAGAAACCAACCTTTACTGGAAAAGGTAGCATAGGTAACAATATTGAGTAGATTGACATCGTCTTGGGCAAAATTTTATATTGCATTAAAGAGGAAATTCTTACTTTGAGAATGTTGATTGCCCGATCGCTCCAACAAATCTAAACACCGATCGGCGGTTGTGATTTTTTGGTAACTGTCCTGTAGGTATTGGTTGACAAAATATTGTATTGTGTCAGGATTCAGAGATGGTGGTTTTCTCAAATACCTGCTGGGGCGCGATGAGCCAATGAAAGTCATCGACGCGCCCATGAGGGAAAAAACCAGGTTTTTGAACCGATATCCCTTGCCCTCACTTATCCGATGTTCGTGAAAAAACCCGCTTGATGCGTCCACGGTTTGAAAAAATAGGTTTCCCAATCGTGCTATAGAACCTAGAGTTTCGCCAGTATAAATTTAATTAGCTGGCTGAGTTTTCAATTTGTTAATAGCAGGCGTTCGCATGAAAGAGTCTCAAAAAGCGACTGCCACTTCTCGGTGGAGTATATGTAGCGTCCCTGTGCAAGTCCTGTGTAAGTAATTACCGTTAAAAAAATTCAGCAAATTATCAAATGACCGTGTAAAGATAAAAGAAATACATGGATTAGTTTCAAAGTCAGCGATACAGGAATTGGGATGAAGGCAGAGCAAATTGAGAGAGTATTTCAATCATTTACGCCGTACCTGCGAGTAGTATACTCGCAGGTACGGCGGTACGGGTTTGGGACTGGCAATCGCCCAGAAATTCTGTCAGATGATGGGGGGAGATATTAGTGGGGAGAGCGAGTTGCGAAAAGGCTCAGTTTTTACTGTATAATTGGCGGGGATAGCCGCTAAAAAAGCAGCTAGTTAAAGAGGATTTGCCAACCAATAGTTGCTAGGGCTAAATCTGCGATCGCGTGGCTGATATAACTCGACCAAAGCGAACGGTAAGTCAGATAACACTGCGACCAAATTATCCCGGCAGCGAAGACAGCTAAGGAACCTAAGAACACAGCCTGCCAGTCGCTGTAAGCTGCTATTACAAAAATGTGGTGGAGTGTGAAAAATAGCGAACTCAGAAATATTGCTTTTGTTCCCGGTATGAGAATCTGGCACTTGTTGCAGACAAACCACCGCCAAGTAAATTCTTCGATTAATGAGTTAAGTAGCACAAAATATGCTTCAACAATTAAGTAAATATTAGGGCTGCTAATACCTAATTGCTGCGATTTTTCTTTAGCAACTACAGGATCGATCCAGTGCTGGCCGAAAAGCCGATAGATACCTAGAATCATCGCAAACATGAATATTCCCCAAATAGATCCAGCCAGCAATTCTTGGGGCTTGGGTTGGGATAAACAGAGCTTTTTGCGATCGACAAAAACAGACCACGCGATCGGAAAAACCAGCAACCAAACTTGACACAATACTGACAGTGTTTGTCCCCAGCTTCCCGGCGCAATATACAAGCCTGCTATTATACCAATACTAGCTGCAGGGACAAGTAGTGTTAGAGCCAATAGTGCTGTTTTGCGATCGCCCATGTCCAGCATTTTTCACGCGACCTTTGAAAATTGGATTGAGATCGAAGGTAAAAGCTTGGCGGCGGCGGACAGGTTATACCACTTTCAAGAAACAATGCAGCTGTCGGCTCGCGATCCAAATCCTTATGCAGTCAGTCATTCCCAATTCTTTAATCTAAAATCTCAAATGGTATGAGTTTTGTGCCGCTTATTAAAGTGGCGCGCCTTTGTGGCAAGGAAAAATGGGTAAAATGGCGATCGCACGGACGATCGTACTAACCCGGAATTACTCTAAATCTACTCAGTTGTGTGCTTTCTGAAATCCGAGCGATCGTTCTATTTCAGGTTGAGCACCATTTTGCAGCCAATCAAGGGGTTTTTCGGCTATTTGGGCTGGGTTTACCCATATAATATCTTTAAGGGGATCGACATCTACTGCTACTTTAGCAAAACATTGTCTCACTTTGTCATCAAGTGAAATTACTGTGCGATCGGTAGCGAGCGCAGCTTCCACCAACCGCAAATCTTTAACCATTACTTCCCGCTCTTTATCGCTCTCGGCTATTGCTTCAACTTGACACCACAAATCATTATCTACCGCGATATCGCAGGGACATAGTTTCTTCTGAGCCACCATCCGGCGCAGCCATATACGAGCAGATTTTGATTGATGTTTGTTCCACTCATCTCTAATATCTGGAGTCATCACAACTCGGTGAGAAAGATCCAAGACAGCTTCAAGGAAATCCCGACAGTACACCGATATGGGATAGGTTGCATCTTCTCCACCAGCAGCACGCGCAACAGAAGCATCTATTACCAGGCGTTTAGAAACTTTATCTGCCATGTTAACGCTTCCACAAAACAGCTTCTGCTGCATCCAAATAGCGGTTTTCTAGATGCAAAGAAACATCGCCCAAATCTTCAGGCCAATCTCCAAAAGCTCCCGTCTCGTCTAAATCGGCACTGCTGACTTCTGTAACACCATCGTCGCGCCGTTTAAACCAGTGAAGTTTTACTAAATCCGGTAATATTTTACCCTCGGCGACTAACGATTGAACTGCTAAAAGCAGCAATTCGCTGTGAGTTTCTAGAACTACTCGCACACCTCTATTTGCAGAATCCACTAAGATTTGTGCTAAAGCAACTTGAGCGCGAGGATGCAAGTGAATTTCCGGCTGTTCTAGATAAACTAATTGTCCTGGTTCTGCTACAAGCAAGGCAACTAAAACAGGCAAGGTTTGCGATACTCCCAAGCCAACATCAGCAATACTAACAGTATCGCTTGCACTCCCGCTGCGGGATAAACGACCTACTAGCAGTTCAATTTGTACGTCATTAATCTGTCTGGCTTCTACTTTCCAGTTAAGTCCTAAGAACTCTAAAGCTTGACCCAATTTTATCAGTTTATCGTCTTTTGTTTGTTGCCAGTAATTAACTATACTAGCAACATAATTTTCAAAAAGACCCGGAAATTCACTGCCAACTCCTGCGGTATTGTAGGTGCGTTCTGGATTGCCTCTCAACCCCGGAACGTGGACGATGCGGCGAATATGTTTGGAGAACTTCATTTCCAAATTGGGTGAATAAGACGGACTGTCGCCCAATTGCAAGCCTAGAAAACATCGGACATTAGTCACCCTCCACCGTGGCGCTTTTGCCTCGATATTATTAAACAATAAAGTGTAATATTTAGTCAGATCTTCGGGAATAATTTTCACCAATTCTTGATGCTGTATTCCTGGAAAAATAGTAATAGTTTCACCCCTCCTGTAATCAGGAATACAGTAAGTCGCTTTAACAACTTTAAGCCCATGCTTTTGCTGCTTTCCGAAGAAGCTGATAAAAAAATTATCTGTCTCTATATTCAGCTTGACATAAAACTCATCGCTGTATTTTTCTGGAGATAGTTTAGACAATACCTGTTCGGCTGATGTAAATTTAACATTAGGCCCGTCAAGTTTCAAACCACCGGGGTCGTAAGGGGCTTCTAGCGTTTGCTTCATCAGCAAGAGTGGCTGCATGATGCTAGACTTACCAGAACTGTTGGCACCGGCTAGAATTGTCAGCGATCGCACTTCAATCTGGCACTCTTCGTAAATAGACTTGTAGCCGCATACTGCAATTTCAGTAATTCCCTGTACAGGCTCTTCTTTTTCAGTTTCAAAGAAAGTCGATTGAGTCATAATATTATGTTGGTATTTGCGGCTCCAAATACCATATTATAATCTAATCCCTAGTAGCTGTGTATTTTGGCTGAATGACGATCGCAATTGATTTTGGAACTAGCAACACCGTAATCGCTCGCTGGAATCAAGTCCTCCAGCAGCCCGAAACTTTGAAATTACCGGGATTGTCGACAATCTCGGCTCAAAATCCGCCCCTAATTCCCAGTTTGGTCTACGTTGAGGACGCTGCTGCAAATAAAGTAATACTCGGTCAGAAAGTCCGCGACAGCGGCCTTTACTTGAGTGGAGATTCTCGGTTTTTCTGCAATTTTAAGCGGGGAATTGGCACTTCTGTTCAGGGTTTTGTGCCAGAACTTGACGGGCAACTTATTACTTTTGAACGAGTAGGTGAGTGGTATTTGAGCCAAATTGTCAACTCAATTCGCGAACTGCCCTTGCCGATCGATTCTTTGATTTTTACTGTGCCGGTAGATAGTTTTGAAGCTTACCGCCATTGGTTGGGAAAAGTGTCTCAATCTCTGCAAGTAGAACAGGTGCGGATGTTGGACGAACCTACGGCGGCTGCTTTGGGTTACGGTTTGGCCGATCGCGAAATTCTGTTAGTCATTGATTTCGGCGGCGGCACTCTCGATCTTTCTGTAGTGCGTTTGGACGCTTCCTCCGAGAAAAAGCCCCTCGGTTTTATTCTCAAGTGGGGCGAAAAGTTATTGGCGGAATCTTCAGCGCAAAAGGCAAAAGTTGCCCGGGTTTTGGCTAAAGCCGGACAAAATTTAGGCGGTTCTGATATTGATAATTGGCTGGTTGACTATTTTTCCAAAACAAAAGGGCTGCCAAAATCTCCGATAACAACGAGATTAGCAGAACGGTTAAAGATTCAGTTGTCTTTGGTGAATCAGGCGGTTGAGGTTTATTTTGATGACGAAAATCTGGAGAGTTACGAATTAGAATTAGATCGGTCTCGCTTTGAATCTATTCTCGCCGAACATCAGTTTTTTGACAACCTCGACGAGTGCATGAATCAAGTATTGCAGCAAGGGCGGCGTCAAGGCTTAGAAATTGGCGACATCGATGCAGTTTTGCTAGTTGGCGGTACTGTAAAAATTCCCGCTGTCCAACGTTGGGTGCAGCAATATTTCGAGCCGGCAAAAATTCGCTGCGATAAACCCTTTGAGGCGATCGCCCAAGGTGCTCTGCAACTGAGTCAAGGGGTAGAAATCAAAGATTTTCTCTATCACAGTTACGGCATTCGCTACTGGAACCGCCGCGAAAATTGCCACAGTTGGCACAGTTTAATTAAATCCGGGCAGTCTTATCCGATGAGCGAACCAGTAGAATTAGTCTTGGGGGCTTCTTTAGAAAATCAGCCGAGTATAGAATTAATTGTCGGCGAATTGGGAGCGGAAACTGGCGGCACGGAGATATATTTTGAGGGCGACAGGCTAATTACTCGCCAACTCGCGGGCCAAAGATCGGTACAGCCGCTAAATGACAAAGACGGAGCGCGCAGCATCGCTCAATTGACGCCGCCTGGGTATCCGGGGAGCGATCGCATAAAAGTTTTGTTCCGCGTTGACGAACAGCGCTTTTTGCGCATTACTGTTGAAGATTTGTTGACCAATGAAACTTTGTTAGAGGATAAACCAGTGGTGCAGCTAAGTTAAGGATAGACTTTAGATAATTTGGTTGATAATTCGGCTCTTGAAATCGCTGCATAGAGTCAAACTTTCGTGCGATCGGAGAGGGACTAAGAAATTCCGGGTTTACTTCCAGGCTCTTCCTAGGAACCAGTTAGTTTTTGGAGATGTCTATTGGAGACGACAACCTATACAGATCTTTACAGCAAATTCCACGTTGATAAAGTACACGCGTCAAGGGATCGAGCGCTGTAGGGAAACGGCACGGCGCCGTGTCCTCTATCTTTGCTTGCTGTAGGTTTATGGCTGCGTAGGATTGACATGGCTAGAATTTTTGGTATACATTTTTATTTGAAATACTCTCGGATCAGAACCGTCAGTCTTTCATTGTAGTATCAAGATTTTTATTAACCCAAATCCTAGGAGATTAACAGCAATGAGTGCAACTCCCGGCTTACCCCTCTGGGTGCAAGATAGAGAAGAAGTTCTGAAACAGGATGATGGAGTAGAATGGCGGTACGGGGAGCGTCCAGACTATTCTCACACTAATACTTTCTTGGAAAAGGAAAAGAAACACAATCATGCCGAAGGGTCTTTGGATGCGATCGCCTATAACCTGGTGAGAACATTTGAAATGGAAGCATCCTTCAAAACCAATCCCCAACAATGGCTCTCTGTAGTTACGGATAAATTCCGTATGAGCACTAATGGAGGAAAAGAATACACAGCCCAAGAAGTTGTAGATCAGGGAACCTATAATCTCTTTCTAGAAAACTCAGAGCACTACCGCGCCTCTGATGAAACCTTTCAATCCTCCTACGACCTGTTTCACACAGCTTTTCCCGATGGCTTTCTCTGGGAATTAATCGAAGTCGTTGCAGGGCCTCCTAACGTTGTGTTTAAGTGGAGACACTGGGGTACTTTTAAGGGATCTTACAAAGATCATCAAGGGACAGGAGAAACTATTGAAATTATTGGTCTTAGCATTGCTAAAGTCACAGAGGATTTAAAGATTGAGTCTGTAGAACATTTCTTTGACACCAATAATTTCTTAACAGGGTTAACGACAGGAGGATGTCCTGTGAGTCATTAATCAAAGGAAGAGGTCAATCGATTTTAGATTTTAGATTTTAGATTTTAGATTGGGGGATTGGGGATTGGGGGATTGGGGAATTGTTAATTAATTGGTAAATACCTCATCTTTCCAAGAACCGCTATATCGTTGCCGCTGGAATCGGAATCATACACAATTGTTCGACTTGCAGTGCAAGCGTCTCCGTCGCTATAAGTAGCGAAAGCGAGGGAGACGCTTGCTTTCGCTTGACGCCGCCTGGGTATCGGGGGAGCGATCGCATAAAAGTTTTGTTCCGCGTTAACGAACAGCGCTTTTTGCGAATTACCGTGGAAGATTTGCTAACAAATGAAAATTTGTTAGAGGATAAACCAGTGGTGCAGCTAAGTTAAGGATAGACTTTACAGGTAAGGTGCGCCGAAGCGCACCCTACTGATTGCGTTCAAAACATATTTTTAAAAGTAAATGAATTATAAACTAGAATTCCCACTCTCTCGCAAATTAGAAAAGTATCGCGACAGAATCGAAGCTACCATTAAACCTTACATCGAAATTCAAACCCAGAATAATGATGACGTTAATTGGTGGCAGAGTAAATTTGGGGGATTTCCTTATTTACCTAAAGGCTTTGAATATCCCAAAACTTGTGACGGTAAATATTTATTTTTGCTAGCGCAACTCAACTTTGATGAAATACCGCCTTTAGATGGTTTTCCCGATCGCGGAATTTTGCAGTTTTATATAGCCGACGATGACCTATATGGTTTAGATTTTGGTACTTCCGCCGATGTAGATAATCCCACAGCCGAAGACAGATTCAAAATAATCTATTTTCCTCAGCCAGACTTCCAAGTTGAAAACATCATTACCAATTATGATTTTTTGCCGGAATTAGAATTTTTTCCTGTTCATGGCTGTTGCAGCTTGCAATTTACTAAAAAATATGCGCCGGTTAGTACCAATGACTACCAATTTATTGCACTATTAGGAGAAGAAATTAACGAGTTATTTATGAACCATGAAATTGAGGATGAGTACCGAGAAATATCGAATTCCTTTGGTCATAAAATAGGTGGTTATCCTTATTTTACACAAGAAGACGTAAGAAAATATAGTAGTAACTCCGAGCGAAAACAAAAGCCGGACATTCTTCTATTCCAAATGGATACCGATTGCTGCAATGAGACAGTAGAGATCGTGTGGGGAGACAGTGGTGTAGGTAACTTTTTTATTGATGAATCAGCACTCAGAGAATTAGATTTTAGTAAAGTTTTATACAATTGGGATTGTTGTTAAAAGCAGCAGTTAAGTAAGCTCACCTAGAAAAATATAATACCCAGAACCCCGACTTCTTAAAGAAGAGGGGGTTCTAACAGATGGAATAGCGTTCGACTATGCCCAAGCCCCATCCCTCCGCTTCGCTTCGCCCAATTCCCCATGCCCCATGCCCTAAACCTGAGATTTGTGAACCACGACGGGTGTTCCCACCGAGGCCCATTCAAATAGCCATTTAGCGTGATTGACAGCTACATTTGTGCAGCCGTGAGTAACGGGATTGCCAAACAAATTGTGCCAGTAAGCGCCGTGAATTGCCATGCCTCCGTCGTAATACATTGTATAGGGAACGTCGGGCACGTCGTAGTCCGGCCCAGTCATTCTAGTAACGCGGTGCTTGGTTTCAACGGCAAAGGTTCCCGTGCGGGTGGGAGTCGATGATTTGCCGCTGGAAATAACCACTGCGTAAACAGGTATATTTCCCTCCCAAGCTATTAATCTTTGTCTTGATAAATCAATTTCAATCCAGCGCTGGCTCGATTGCTGCAACTGCATAATTTTATTGGCAATTATGTTGTGCTGTTCGCTGGCAAATGCGGTCATTGAACCGCCGCAGAATGCAGCAAAAGTGAGGGCGCAGCCGGCACAGAAAGTTCCAGCGCGGCGAAAGTAAGTTGATTTCATAATGCTGTTCCTTCCTGACACCTGGTACTATTTTAGATTTTAGATTCGAGATTGGAAACAGGGCTTAACAAGTTGTTAAGTTTTGGGCGAGATTCCGGGCAATTTGGACGATCGCCCGCCAATCTCGATTTTCCACTAAGTGTTTAGGAAATAAGTCTCCGGCTAAACCAACGGCGATCGCCCCGGCGTCAATAAATACTTTCGCATTTTCCAGCGTCACCCCGCCGGTGGGAATTAAAGGAATGTGTCCCAGAGGGCCTTGCAGGCTTTTGAGGTAGGCGGCGCCTCCCAAAGCCGAGATCGGAAACACTTTTACGCAGGTAGCGCCTGCTTGCCAGGCTGCCACAATTTCCGTGGGAGAAAAAGCACCGGGGACGATCGGCACTCCGGCGTCAACTGCGGTTTTAATCATTGCTAGATCGGTGTGCGGAGCAAACAGAAATTGAGCGCCGCAGTCTATTGCTTGCTGCAACTGTTCTAAGTTTAATAAAGTGCCGGTGCCAATACTAAAAGTAGGAAATTCTGAGCGGAGTTGGGCAATTAATTCAGCGGCTTTGTGGGTGTTCCAAGTAATTTCAATAAACTGGATTCCGCCTGCTGCTACCGATGATGCCATCTGCCAAGCAAGTTCCTTTTCTGATGAACGGATGACTGCGATCGCCCGGTGTTTTTTTAGTAGTGTCAACCAAGATTGATGATTCATGCTAACTGATTTTGCCACCAAATAATTCAATACAGTTCATATCGGAAGACCGAGCAGTTTAAACCGCGTCTATACAAACAAAACCCACCTCAGTGGGTATTTGAGGGGGCGGTTAAAAGTGCGTTATTTTCTTTACACCACAGGCGAGTGGACTGCGTGTGACTCGCTAGCTAGAGTAATTGACATACTCCCCCGGCTGAAGCACGGGGGATTCTAAGCTCAGACAGCAATTGCAGGCCTTCGCCTGTCTAACATC
>NZ_JAUBVJ010000040.1:0-74086 GCF_036702785.1 Microcoleus sp. AR_TQ3_B6
CCACCCACAGCTAGCAGTTTTAGCCCCGTTGATAATGCCACAGACGTTGGGGTTGCTGATAACTTAGTTATCAACTTTAGCGAAGACATCCAAAAAGGAAGTGGCAATCTTGTCATTAAGAAACTGTCTGATAATTCAGTGGTAGAAACCATCCCGGTAAGTGCTGATAATGTTACAGTTAGTGGCAGTCTACTCACGATTGACCCCATAGCAGATTTAGCCGAAGGCACTGATTACTACGTAAAAATTGCCAAAAGAGCGATTAAAGATATTGCTGGCAACAAATATGCTGGTATTACTGGAAATAGCACTTGGAATTTCACAACTGTTGTACCCGCCGATACCACCCCACCCACAGCCAGCAGTTTTAGCCCCGCGGATGATGCCACAGGCGTTGGGGTTGGTGATAACTTAGCGATCGACTTCAGCGAAGACATCCAAAAAGGAACTGGCAATCTTGTCATTAAGAAACTGTCTGATAATTCAGTGGTAGAAACTATCCCGGTAACTGCTGATAATGTTACCGTTAGTGGCAGTGAACTTACGATTGACCCCATAGCAGATTTAGCCGAAGGCACTGATTATTACGTGGAAATTGCCAACGGTGCGATTAAAGATATTGCTGGCAACAATTATGCTGGTATTACCGAAAATAGCACTTGGAATTTCACAACTGTTGCACCCGCCGATACCACCCCACCCACGGCTAGCTGTTTTAGCCCCGCTGATAATGCCACAGACGTTGGAGTTTCTGATAACTTAGTTATCAACTTCAGCGAAGACATCCAAAAAGGAAGTGGCAATCTTGTCATTAAGAAACTGTCTGATAATTCAGTGGTAGAAACCATCCCGGTAAGTGCTGATAATGTTACAGTTAGTGGCAGTCTACTCACGATTGACCCCATAGCAGATTTAGCCGAAGGCACTGATTACTACGTAAAAATTGCCAAAAGAGCGATTAAAGATATTGCTGGCAACAAATATGCTGGTATTACTGGAAATAGCACTTGGAATTTCACAACTAACGGAACCGCAGCCATTAATTGCACTGCTGGCGCTGATAACTTAACCGAAACTGCCTCTTCAGATATCATTAATGGATTAGCCGACTATGACACCCTCAACGGGGGTGCAGGAAACGACTCCCTGAATGGTGGCAATGATCCAGATATTCTAACTGGTAGTACAGGTGCAGATACTTTGATCTTCCAGTTTGGACAATCCTCTGTATCCGCCAGCGATCGCGTTACCGACTTGGCGATCTGCAGTGATAAAATAGACTGGTTGACCCACGGTGGAGTGGCGATGAATCGCCCTAGTCTCTTTAGCCGTGCTGCCAAGAGCGCTGCCACCACCTTACAAAATGTCGTAACTCAAGTGTTTACCGACGCTAATGGAGGATTAGCCGGAAACCAAACTCTAGGAATTAATAGCGCTGCTTTAGTTGTGCCTACAACTGGCTCTATCGCCGGTAATTACTTTGTCATTAATGATGGTACTGCTGGTTTTCATGCGAGTAACGATTTAGCGATCGACTTAACCGGATATACCAGGACGTTACGCCCTCTGGGCAATATTACCGATCGCAGTTTCTTTATCTAACCATAACCTCAAGGATTGCCGCTGCATCCGCCTAGGTTGGTGACAGAAGTTAAATCAACTTGTAAGGTGCGTCAATCGATTTTAGATTTTAGATTTGAGATTTTAGATTGACTTGCGCGAGATAAATGCTCTTTCTTGAGGATTTTCGAAAATCGATTTGGGATTGATTCCACGGATAAATCACGTGGCGGGTACCACCTTTGAAATTTTTGTCAGTCATTGATTTTTTGATTTCAACAGGTTTGAATGCTCTGACGCACCCTACGTGCTTGCTAGCGGTTGAAACCGCCGAGGCATCTCGATATAATTCACCTGAATCAACTTTTTTTTAATTGAATCAGCTTGATTTGTACTATCCAATTCCAGGTGATTTTAACCCGCTGCGACTGAGAATATTACGATCGCCCCGATCGATACCGGCATAAGTTTATTGCGGGCTTTCCTCTGTGGCGGTAAAATCTCCAGAATTTTGTCACAATAGGGTGCAGATAAAACCGAGAGTATTTTACCGCTCCCTCTGCTGCTATGAACCAATTTTTGCTGTACCTGGTCTCTGGGGTGATTACCGTGTTGGTGGGGTATTTTACCAACCAGTTACCGAATTTGCCGGATAACTTGAAACCGTGGGTTCCTTTGGCAGTGGCGGTTTTGACATTACTGGGCTCGATTTTGCTGATTCAACAAAGCCAGTCTGGGAACTCGTCAGCCAAGACGGTGATTCGGGGAAATACGCTGAAGGGGAAACTCAGCAGCATCAAAGCTACGGATGCTTTGGTAGAACGAAATCAACTAACTGGAGAGAGTTCTAGCATCAGCACGAGGGATAGCGATTCGGGGACGCAACCATGACGCGCTTTGCGAATCGCACGCGGGAGTTGCACCTGTTTGAACAGATGTTGCGGCGGCAGGTGCGAGAACGGATTTTGTTGGTTGAAGCACCGTCGGGTTATGGGAAAACCGGTTTGATGGGGCGGTTTGAGATACTGTGTTCCCAGGGAATTCATCCAGTTTTAATCGATCTCAAAGGGGCGCAAGCTGGTATCGCTTTTGTGTTTTCCCGGATTCAGCGCGTACTCGGAAAACCACGCTTTCCAAAGTTTAATACCCAGATCGATCGCTTTCTCAATTCTGGTGTTGAGATTCAGAACAACCGTTTGACGGGAGAAGGCAGCCAAATTCAGGTGATTTTGGATGTGCCACCAGAGCAACGAAACTATCGTTTAACTCAACTTCAACAGGTTTTTTTTGAAGAGTTAGAACGGTTCGATCGCCCGATCGCATTTATTCTAGATACATACAATGGTGCGACGGAAGAACTGGCAGGATGGATCGAGAGTCAGTTTTTGGCAGAAGTGGCACTCAACCCAAAGCTATTTGCGATCGTGGCAGGACAAATTATTCCCCAACCCACTATCGAATGGCAAAACCTGCATCATCGCTGCAAGCTCGATCGGATTATGGAACGCGAAGCCTGGTATGGTTACGTTAAGGACGTTGGCTTCGACTGCTTCAGTTGTCAAGAAGAGATTGATGTTTTAATCGATGCGGTAGGAGGTGTACCGGCACAAGTCGTTCTCTTGTTAGAAGGTGCAGCACGGACGAGGCAGCAGATATGAACGCCGAGTTTTTAGTGCGATTGGCACAGGCGCAGACGGAGGAAGAAAAGGATTGGCTGCTGGCAGAACTTTCCCTGTCGGTGCTGTCGCCAGAGTTGAGGGCAATGGCGCTGGCTGCCGCCGTGCCGCATTGGTTTGATGCCAATATCTTAGCGGCGTTACAGCCAGATTTAGCTCAACAGGCAGAGGCGCTGTATCTGGAACTCCAGCATCTCCCATTTGTGGAAAGATTTGCCGACAGAGGACACAATATCCACGAACGGACTCGGAAGGCGGTGCTGAAGCATCTGTGGGAAACCGATGAAGAAGCGTTTAAGCAATTTTCCCAGCGTTTGGTTGACTATTTTGGTGCAGAGAATACGAATCGGATCGAACAGATTTATCACGCTGCGATCGCTGATTTTGAGGCAGGCAGCAGTCAGTTTGAGCGCTACATCAGAAGTCTAGACCATAATTTTCGTCGGGGGGAAGCGGAGGCGCTGCTAGCAGCCGTGCAGGAACTGGTTGAGGCTAAACGAGTGCCAGAGAGTTTCGCCGCAGATGTGGTGTATTGGTTCGGGCAAATCCATTTCCGATTTTATGAAGCGCAGGAGGCATTGTCCCGCTACGATACGGCTTTGAAACTCTACGAGCAAGTAGGAGACAATCTGGGCAAAGCCAATACCCTGCGTGCCATCGGCGATGTTTTGCAATTCCTCGATCGCCGTGAAGAAGCCCTAGAGCGCTACGATACGGCTTTGAAACTCTACGAGCAAGTAGGAGCCAAACTGGGCAAAGCCAATACCCTGCAAGCCATCGGCGATGTAGCATTAGCTAACGAGCAGTATCCGGAAGCACTTCAGCATTACCGACAGGCGTTAGCTTTAGTCGAACAAATTCACGAATACAGCACAGCCCGCGTCTGGTATTACATCGGCACAGCTTACGCGAAACAGGGCGACAAGCCTCAAGCAATTTCAGCTTTCACTACCGCCGCCACCATATGTCGGAATATCAAGTTAGAGGATTTGGCTCAGTTGTGCGAAAGAGCGATGGAAAAAATAGAATAACCCCAAAAACATCAAATCGCAGGCGAATCATCCAATCCTGTATCCGCATTAATCAGCGTTCAACTGCGGTTAAAAAAGAGCGAGATCCCTTTCTAATAATTCATAAAAGCTATCGCCCATCATTCATCAAACGAGCGAGATCCCTTCTAACATCCGCGTTAATCTGCGTCCATCTGCGGTTAAAAAAGAGCCAGAGTCCTTTCTCACCCATATCCACAAAAGACCTAGATTCTGCTAAATTTATGATATAATTACCCATCAGTTACAGCTAGACTTGCCCACTTCTTTTGATATAAAGGGGTAAAGCCCGTGAAAATAGAAGAATTACTGCAAAGAAAAGGAATTATTCACCGCGATCCAGAAATTATGAGCGGTGTCCCCGTATTTGTCGGCAGCCGCGTCCCCTTAAAGACTTTTTTCGACTACCTCGAAGGTGAAAGCGGTTTCGCAGAATTTATTAATGATTTTCCTTACCTAGAAAGTCAGGCAATTAAAGTGCTAGAAAATCTAACTAAAATGATGCTCTCGCTAGAAAATCCTTCAAATGCTTATACTGCTTGATGAAAATCTCTTGAGTCAAAAACTCAAGCAACCTTTCTTAGACGAGGGTCATTCAATCAGCAATGTTTATGACATGGGGTGGAGAGGGCTAAAAGACCGGGAAATTCTGGATAGATCCGAGAATCATCCTTTTGAGGTTTTTATCACCGCTGATAAAAATCTTCCCTATCAACAAAATCTAGCAAGTCGTGTTATTACAATTGTGGTGTTAGATTCTAGCAGTACGAAGCCCGACCATCTAGTACCTTTGATGAGGCAAGTTAGCACTATGATATCGTCGCTGCCAGCAGGTTCGGCAGTTCGCATTAATGATGCTGGGGATGTTGTTTCCATTAGTCCTTGAGGGAGATCCCTTTCGCCCTGTCTCAACTATCCGAAAAGAGCGAGATCCCTTTCTAAGGATAATTCAGAAAGGATCTCGCTCAACTATTATCTATAATTCCAATCTATGCCTTTTTCAAGGACTGAATATCTACATCTTGAAGCCTTCCCAATTTTTTGAGTATCAGTTGCTTCTCAATTGTCGTAATAACAGGCTTAATCATAGAAGCTTTTAAAAGCCCAGCCGAGTCCCAATCTGTTATGACAATATCACAGACTTTCGGGCTACTGCTAACTTGACTCGTTATACCCATAAGAATGCGATCGGGATATTCTGCATTATAAACGTCAGAACTAATCACAACTGCTGGACGTTTTTTATTAGTAGTTTGATCGGTAAAAGGAAACGAAACTAAAACCACATCACCAAAATTCTAACTCGTCATACTCCGCGTCCTCTGGGTTATCCCAAATTTTAGCAAAAGCTGCTTCTGAGAGTTTAGTCGCAGCATAAACGAGAAGACGATCTTCACTTCGCGTTAAAAGGAAATCGATAAAATCTTCTAATACCGTAATTTTATCCGGCGGTAAACTGCGGATTTTTTCCATCAGCTTTGTTTCAGGGTTTTGGGCGACACTCATGTTATCTCTCACTTGTTAATTTTAACTTAGCATACATTTTATATTCTATCAATTTAATTAATTTATTCTTTCGACCATTTTTCTAAACCTAATTCCGACAATTCCTGTAACTCTGTCTCTTCTGCATAGACTTCCGCATAGAGCAGCGCCGATTATTTCAACTGCTCGGTTTCTAACGCTAATTTCAACCGTTGAATCGCTATTCTAACCAATTCACTAGGATCTTTAAATCCATAGTTGTGACAGAGTTCTAAAAATTTTATCTGAGATTCATCTAGTTTAAATGTTTGCTCTTTCATAGTAAAAATACTAGGAAGCTTCAGGAAGTTAGTTGTGTCAAAAGCTGTTTTTATCAAGCCACTATTTATATGATAACATACATTCGTAGATAGTGCAAAAAACTCGCAAGCAAGTATTAATAACACCATATTCACCCCAAAACTATGAAAAAAATCATCATTGGCATCATGGGTCCCGGCGATAGTGCCACATCAACCGACTTAGAAAACGCCTATCAACTCGGACAACTCATCGCCGAAGCAGGATGGATATTGCTAACTGGCGGTAGAAATGTCGGCGTCATGGATGCCGCCAACAAAGGAGCAAAATCAGCTAACGGTTTAACAGTCGGCATACTTCCGGGAAATGACACTCGCGGCATTTCGGAAGCTGTAGATATTGCGATTGTCACCGATATGGGAAACGCCAGAAATAATATTAACATTCTTTCTTCAGATGTCATAATTGCCTGCGGGATGGGGACGGGCACTGCTTCGGAAATCGCCCTCGCTCTGAAAGCTAACAAACAAGTTATTTTGTTAAATGACAGCGCCGAAAGTCAACTTTTTTTTAAAGATTTAGCACAATTTAACATCTTTGTGGTAAACAATGCTGTAGAGGCTATGAATCAAGCTCGCGAAATCCTAGTAAATCCAAGATGAAATCCAAGATGAGACTAAGCAAATTCAACTTTTGTGCGATCGCAATTTTCCTGACTTTGGGGATTTTCGTCACTACTAAAGCAGACGGAAGAATTGCACAGTTCAGTTTCAGCAACAAATCCACTCAAAAATTAGCACAAACCCTCCCTCCTCCTCCCCCTTCCGCAAAGCCTGTTACCGAACAAGAAGGGCCACCTATTCGCAGCGAATCCATGCCGGATCAAATAGCTTTAGCAACCCATTTGCAGACCATCAAAGCTAGAATGTACGGTGCTTACTGGTGTCCTCACTGTCATGCGCAACAAGAACTTTTCGGCAAAGAAGCCTTTAGCGCGATTACTTACATTGAGTGCGATCCCAGAGGCAAAGATGCTCAACCGGATTTGTGCAAAGCTGCTAATATTAAAGCTTATCCCACTTGGCAAATTAGGGGTAAATATTACACGGGGCGGCAATCTTTGGAAAAACTGGCTATTTTATCTGGTTATAAAGGTAGCAGCAATTTTGGGCCACAACTTCCCTCTCCTTAGAAATATCTCAATTAGTTCGCACTCGCCCACTAAGAAACCGGGTTTTTGAACCGAGCTTGAAGTTTTCAGCAATTATTTTGGTTAAAAACCCGGTTTCTGGCCACTCGTGCGTCCATGAGTATAAATGTAGGGTGCTGGCGACGCACCTAAAATTATGATTTTTATGAATCCAACTTCTGAATAATATGAATTGACATGAGAGTGAGCGGGTTATTGAATCGTAATTAGGCGGACAGATATATGTCAATTTCAGATTAGCAGTTATTCAGGAGACTGAAGCGATGCAGTTACAATTTAGCAACAAACAAATAATCTGGACGAGTTGGCTGTGCTTTTCGGCAATTGCATTTCCCGTAACGAGCCAAGCTATAACTGTACAAGAAGTACCGAATCCCCGCCAAGTAAATAACACTTGGGTAACGGATAAGGCAAACATTCTCAGCGACAGCACCGAAACTCAGCTAAATCAAATGATTTCGGATTTAGAGGCGAAAAACGGCTCAGAAATCGCTGTTGTGACAGTGCCTGATACTAAGCCATCGGCGACACCCAAAGCATTTGCTACAGAATTATTTAACTTTTGGGGGATTGGCAAAAAAGGTAAAAATAACGGAGTTTTATTGTTAATTTCGTCGGGGGAACGCCGCGTTCAAATTGAAACAGGTTCGGACATTCAAAGCATTTTGCCGGATGCTAAAGCAGTGGGCATTATTCAAACAGAAATTACGCCCAGATTTAAACAGCAGGACTTTGACGGGGGCACTGTAGCCGGGACAAAGGCGTTAGTAAATGTTTTACAAACTCCGGTGGTAAATGGTCAATCTCAAACCGCGCTGCCTTTGGCTCCAAGCGTACCATCTCAAGGGGTGAAACCGTCACCAATACCTAGTCAATCGCCAGTTATTAGCAATAGTAAGTCCACAGGTGAAGATTTATGGAATTCATTTTTTTGGGGGTTATTCATCTTAGTACCTGGCTTCATTATCTTTAATGTATTTCGCACCTTATTTTCTCGGAAATCTCCTTCCTCCTCCCACCGCCGTTATTCGCCCCATAACAGCAGTAGCAGTGACTACAGCAGTAGCAGTAGTGACTACAGCAGTAGCAGTAGCAGTAGCAGTAGCGACTCCGGGGGTAGCTTTGGCGGGGGCGACTCCAGTGGTGGCGGTGGCGGTGGGAATTGGTAATTGGGGAAGGGAGGCAGAAACTGAGTTTTTTTAGTAGGAATTAGTCCGCCTCTGCGGGGACTAGAGGCAAGTGTAGTTGCGGTTGAAGCCGCCGAATAATCGAGGGGTAGCTAACTAAAATACTCTTCAACAATTTTCAAAATCCGCGAGGCGGCTAAACCGTCCCCAAAGGGATTAATTGCCATTGCCATTGCGTTATAAGCTTCGGAATTGCTCAGCAACTCTACTGCTGCTGCTGTAATTATATCAGAATTAGTACCAACCAGTTTAGCAGTACCCGCAGAAATTGCCTCTGGCCTTTCTGTGGTTTCTCGCAATACTAAAACTGGCTTGCCCAAACTAGGTGCTTCCTCTTGCAAGCCGCCGGAATCTGTGAGGATTAAATGACATCTCTGAATGGCTCCTACTAATTCTGCGTAATCCAAGGGTTCTGTTAAAAAAACTCTCGGATGGTCGCCCAAAAGAGCTTGCAAAGGTTCTCTGACTGTGGGATTTCGATGTAGAGGTAAGAGCAAGGCTGTATCGGGAAATTTATCTAAGATTTGGAGAAATGCCCGCGCAATTCCTGCTAACGGTTCTCCCCAATTTTCGCGACGGTGAACTGTTGCTAAGATAGTGCGATATTTGCTCCAATCTAAGTTAGGAATGTTGCATTCTGGTTGGCGTTTGGCGACAGAAAGCAAGGCGTCGATTACTGTGTTGCCTGTACGGTGAATTTCTCCCAAAACGCCCGATCGCCCTAAATTCTCTTCGGCCAGCGCTGTCGGGGCAAAATGCAGCCGTGTGAGCTGAGATATTAACCGTCGGTTAGCCTCTTCGGGGTAAGGATTGAACACGTCGTCTGTCCGCAATCCGGCTTCTACGTGACCTACGGGTATTTTCTGGTAAAATGCAGCCAAAGTAGCGGCAAACGCTGTGGTGGTATCGCCCTGAACTAAGACGATTTCGGGCTGCAATTCTTTAAACAAGGCTTCCAAACCCTGCAAACTCCGGGATGTAATATCTGTCAAGGTTTGCTGGTGCTGCATAATTGCTAAATCCCGATCGGCTTTTAGATCGAACATTCGCATTACTTGTTCGACCATTTCTCGGTGCTGACCGGTTAAAATTACTTGGGTGTCAAAGGTTGGCGAACTTTTGAACTGTTGAATTACTGGGGCTAGTTTAATCGCTTCCGGGCGAGTTCCTAAGACGATGCAAACGCGGTGTGTGGCTTCGGGCATGGTAAAATTGGGTAGTTGAGATTTGCGAGGCTCTTAAAGGCTGAAGATTTTAGAGCAGGTTTGAATCGTTGGCTAACAAGATTTATTATTTTTATGAACCGCAGAGGGCGCAGAGGGCGCAGAGGGCGCAGAGGAGGGAGAGAAGTGAGATAGAAGGTGTTTTGTTTGGGGAGTTATATCGTTTTAGATCGCACTGTTGGTACATTTTTAATTATTAATTGCTCATGCCCTATCGTTACATTCTATTTTACAAACCCTACGACGTTTTAACTCAATTCACTGACAACTCTAGCGAAACTAAGCGCAGAACTCTCAAAGATTATATTCCGATTCCTGATGTTTATGCGGTGGGAAGACTCGATCGCGATAGTGAAGGTTTGTTGCTGCTAACCGACGATGGACCCCTTCAGCACCGCCTGAGTGACCCCACCTTCGCTCATCCCCGCACTTACTGGGTTCAAGTTGAACGGATTCCCGATGCAGGGGCGATTTCCGCTTTGCAGACAGGTGTCACAATTCAAGATTATCGGACTCGACCGGCAAAAGTGCAATTATTGTCAGCAGAACCACCTTTGCCACCCCGGGAACCGCCGATTAGATTTCGCAAAAATGTGCCGACAGCTTGGCTAGAAATGACTCTCACAGAAGGCCGCAACCGCCAAGTGCGCCGGATGACCGCAGCAGTAGGGTTTCCGACGCTGCGGCTAGTCAGATGTGCGATCGGGCATTTGCGTCTCGAAAGTCTTAAGCCCGGTGAATGGCGCGAACTAACTCAAGCTGATTTTAGATTTTAGATTTCAGATTTTAGATTGGGGAATTACAGTCAAGCGTCTTGACATTTAGGACATTCTTGATAGCTAAAACTCTTACTAAGGCTGCATTTTCCTTCTTCCTTCTTCCTTCTTCCTTCTGCTTACTTTGGAGGTGGCAAAATAAAACTCTCATTTCCATTCTTATCTTTTTGCACCTGAGCTCCCAATTTGACAAGAGCTTGTTTTGCCCTTTGACGCACCAACTTATCAGTTGTTTGAGCATAAACCATACTCCAAGCAGTAAACCGCACCGACACGCTATCGGGATCTCGGCGCAAATACTCAGCAGTAGCTCGAAACATCTGCGCCAATGAAGCCCCTGACGGGTTTTTTTCCACCCAATCAGCGGCCATTTCGTGAGAGCGAATTGACTCGGGAATATCCCCCAACAGCAGCAACTCATCAAGACCTTTAGTTCGCCACACTATCCACGCTTGGGAATGAATTTGCGGCGAAAGGGAAAGGGCGCTAGTACCGCGCTCCATCAAATTAACAGCAGTTTCAGGCTTTCCCTCATAAAAAGAAATAGCTGTGGAAAGAAACAGGTAGATGTCAGCCCACCGCGGGTCGCGCTGCGTAATTATGTCAAAATAATCTTGACCCAGATGGTAGCCCGTCACATCTCGCGCTTCGTTGTCGCCAAAATACTGCAAAAATTTGATAAATGTCCAATCTGCAATTAAATTGTCAAAGCCAAAACTAGGGAGATTTTTGAGCATTTTTAGCCGCAGGGCTTCTTGCTGCGCTTCTTGCTGTGCGGCTTGCTTGAAACTGCCAGCAGACATTGCAGAGAGAGGCTTTTGCCCCTGAACGCCAACTGGGGACATCCCGCCCAACTGCCCGCTAGACTGCATGGCAACGACGCCCGCGAGCGCTGCTAGAGCAATAACTCCATTAACGAGCAGGCTCAACCACTGACGCGAAAATTGTTCGATTTTAGCTTCCACGGCACATTTAAATCCAAGTTTTAAATTAAGTTTATTGAAAGAGAGTAATAATTGGTTGGCGATCGACTAAAAATCTCGTTAAACTGTCCAAAGGGATGGTGGAGCCTCCACACAATAGTTTAAGTAGTAGTTTGAGATTTTTTAGCAATATAAAATCTCAAATCAAAAATCTAAAATCGAATTGAGCCAAATTCAATGAATCAAGCCCGCAGACGCTTTTCTAAATTACAGGCAGCCCTGTTCAGTGGGGCGATCGCAACAACCGCTTCGATATCTTTACTCGTTCCCGGGCTGAGTCAATCGGTCCGCGCTGAGCTTCAAGATAGCCCCAAAGCTGTCTTAGACGAAGCTTGGCAAATAGTGAACCGAGAGTATGTCGATGGCAGCTTTAACAAGACAGACTGGCAAGTAACTCGCCAAGACTTGCTGAGCAAAAATTATACCTCTCGCGAAGCTGCCTACACCGCCCTCCGCAAAGCCCTAGAAAAATTAGAAGACCCCTACACGCGCTTCATGGACCCGAAGCAGTACGAAGCCCTGACGAATCAAACCTCCGGGGAACTGACAGGGGTGGGGATGAGGCTGGAAGAAGACGAAAAAACGAAAGCGATTAGGGTAGTCGAGCCGATGGAAAATTCGCCGGCCCTGAAGGCAGGGATTCAAGCGGGCGATACGATTTTGGTGATTGACGGCAAAACAACCAAAGGCATGACTGTCTCGGATGCGGCTCAGGTAATTCGGGGCGAGGAAGGCACGAAAGTCACGCTGCGGATTGCTCGTGAGGGCAAAAGCGAATTTGATATCACTCTGACTAGGGCGAGAATTGAGGTAGCAGCGGTTCGCTACAGCCTCAAGAATGAAGGCGGTAAGAAAGTCGGTTACATCCGTTTGCAAGAGTTTAGCTCGCACGCGGGCGAACAAATGCAGGCGGCGATTAAAAAGCTCTCGGATCAGAAAGCTGATGCTTTTGTTTTGGATTTGCGGGGGAATCCCGGCGGGTTGCTGCGAGTGAGCATTGATATCGCTCGGATGTGGATGGATACAGGGGCGATCGTCCGCACAGTCGATCGCGCGGGCGATTCTCAGGAAATGCGGGCAAACCGCACTGCTATCACTGACAAGCCTTTGGTGGTGCTCGTGGACGACAACTCGGCCAGCGCCAGCGAGATTTTGGCCGGTGCTCTCAAGGACAACAAGCGCGCAACTGTGATGGGCGGCCAAACTTTTGGCAAAGCTTTGGTGCAGTCGGTGCATTCTTTGGCTGACGGTTCGGGATTGGCGGTGACGATCGCTCACTACTATACTCCCAACGGTACCGATATCAGCCACAAGGGCGTTACTCCCGATGTTAAAGTCGAAGTCACCGACGAACAAAAGCTGAAATTAGCTAACAAACCGATGTTGGTGGCGACTAAGGACGATCCTTGCTACGCGCAGGCGATCGCACTTTTGCAAACTACCGCTTCGTCTCCCCGTCCCGTTGCTGGTAAAGAGGCTCTTGTTCCTAAAAAGTAGTTGAAACCGTAAGTTATTAACAATAATCATGAACATGAAACCCGCCGATGCGGGTTTTATTTTTGTAGTTTGATATCATTTCCGGTTACACCGTCCGTGATGTTGACTGTTCACTGTTCACTGTCAACAGTCAACCGTCAACCGTCAACCGTGAACTCGAATTTACTATTCCGATGCTAACGGATTTGATATGATTTAGCCTCAAATTGCTAGAAAATGGTTTGTAATAACAGCCAAATATTTAATCCTACTATAATACTAGCTATTAACCAAGCTAAGGCTTTCAGCCAAAATGGATTCACAAACTCTCCCATTAAGTTGCGGTTTGAGGTAAACATTACCAAGGGAATTACTGCAAAGGGTAATTGCAAACTGAGAATCACTTGACTGAAAACCAGTAAATTAGTTGTACTGCCTTCACCAAACAAGATAATTGCGATCAAAGCCGGTACAATTGCAATCAGTCGAGTCAGCAACCGCCGCAACCAAGGACGCAGCCGAAAATTGAGAAACCCTTCCATCACAATCTGTCCTGCTAAAGTTGCAGTCAAGGTTGAGTTCTGCCCCGAAGCCAATAAAGCAAAGGCAAAAATTGCACTGGCAGAACCCACACCCAGAACCGGAGAAAGGAGTTTGTAAGCATCTTGAATTTCGGCTACTTCTTGATAGCCCGAAAAGTGAAAAGTTGCAGCAGACAATATCAGAATTGCTGAATTAATAAACAAAGCTATTGACAGCGCTACGGTAGAATCAATTGTGCCAAATTTAATTGCTTCCCATTTTTGATCGGAACCTTCTTCCCAGGCGCGAGTTTGCACGATCGATGAATGCAGGTAGAGATTGTGGGGCATCACAGTTGCCCCTAAAATACCAACCGCAATATAAAGCATTGCCTGATTTTGCAAAATCTCTAGGCGGGGAACATAACCGAGTAAAAGTCCTCCGGCATCGGGTTTGGCAAAAATTATTTCTGCGATAAAGCAACCGCCAATAATTGCAATAATCGCAATCACCAAAGCTTCTATATAACGAAAGCCTTTCCCTTGTAAAAATAACACCATTATTACATCTAGCGCAGTGATGCACACTCCCCAAACTAAGGGAATGCCAAATAGTAATTGCAGTCCGATCGCACTGCCAACAAGTTCCGCTAAATCGCAAGCAGCAATAGCAATTTCACAAAGTATCCACAGCAAAAAACTGACTCGCGGACTGAAATAATCTCGACAAGCTTGTGCCAAATCTCGTCCCGTTGCTACTCCTAAACGCACGCAGAGTGATTGTAGCAAAATTGCCATCAAATTAGATAGCAAAATCACACTTAATAGCGCATAGCCAAACTTTGCTCCCCCCGCTAAGTCAGTCGCCCAGTTTCCGGGATCCATGTAACCGACTGAAACCAAATATCCAGGCCCTGCGTAAGCCAGCATTTTACGCCAGAAACCTTTGCTGTTGGGAACGGGGATGCTGCGGTGAACCTCTGGAAGGCTGGGTTTGTTCTCCGAATGAGTCATTTGTTTTACGGTTCAATGCTTTTCATATTCTTTTCATAATATGATAAGTTTAGCGGAATTTCATCATTCGTATGGATCGCAATCCGGCGGAGTCAATCGATTTTAGATTTTAGATTTTAGATTTTAGATTTACCCCACGGATAAATGCTCTTTCTTGAGGATTTTCGAAGATCGATTTGGGATTGATTTCACGGATAAATCACGTGGCGGGTACCACCTTTGAAATTCTTGGTCACCGTATATTTGAAGGTATGTATATTTTTGAGGTTGAACCGAGGTGCGCGCGATCGACTATGATGAGGTCGATCGACAAAAAGCACTCTGATGTGCGAATACTCTATTTCAAAACTCTAGTCGCATTGAAAATAGCTGCTAAAGCCACCCCAACATCGGCAAAAACTGCTTCCCACATTGTCGCTAAACCAAAAGCACCCAAACCAATAAATATCGCTTTGACTGACAGGGCAAAAATGATATTTTGCCAGACAATATTATGAGTTTTTCGGGCAATTTTAATGGCTTGGGCCACCTTAGACGGTGCATCTGCCATAATCACAACATCGGCAGTTTCGATCGCCGCATCCGAACCCAAACCCCCCATCGCTATGCCCACATCAGCTCTAGCAAGAACGGGTGCATCATTAATTCCGTCCCCGATAAAAACAATTTTATCGCCTTTTCTAGATTCGCCGATCAATTTTTCGATCGCCTCTAATTTTCCTTCGGGTAATAACTCAGCTAAATAGGAATCTAAACCGAGCTTTTTCGCAACACTATCGGCTACAGCTTGATTATCTCCTGTTAGCATCACGATTCGCTCAACACCTAATTTTTTGAGGTCGCCAATAGCCTGTACTGCGTCTTCCTTAAGCTCGTCAGCAATTAAAATGTAGCCAGCGTAGCGGTTGTCTACCGCTAAATGCACGATCGTACCTTCAGCATTGCAGACATCGCGAGCAATATTTTCTCGGTGCAGCAAACGGTCATTTCCCGCCAGCACAATTTGATGATTTACTTTTGCTCGAATGCCGTATCCCGCTATTTCTTCGTAATCTTTCACCTCCGATGAATCTATTTTTCCGCCGTAAGCTTCCATAATAGATTTTGCGACTGGGTGATTTGATTGAAATTCTACTTTAGCCGCTATTGCCATTAACTCGGTTTGGGTAAAACCATTTGTAGGCACAATTTCTGCTACTTTAAAAACTCCTTTTGTCAAAGTTCCTGTTTTGTCCCAAACAACTGTCTTGACTGCTGTCATGGTATCTAAAAAAGTCGCTCCTTTAACCAAAATACCGCCCTTGGCTGCACCGCCAATTCCTCCAAAGTATCCCAGAGGAATGCTAATCACCAATCCGCAAGGGCAGGAAATAACTAACAAGACTAGGGCGCGGTAAACCCATAAAAAGCGATCGGCATTAGTTGCTCCTGAAATGAAGAAAGGCGGAATTAAAGCCACTGCGAGCGATGCAAATACTACAAAAGGCGTGTAGTAACTGGCAAATTTGGTGATAAATTTCTCAGTTTCAGCTTTTTTGCTTCTGGCATTTTCTACTAATCCCAGAATTCGGGAGATTGAAGATTCGCCGAAGAGTTTGGTAACTTTGACGGTGAGAACTCCTGTCTGGTTAATTGTTCCTGCTAAAACTGTTTCTCCAGCTTTCACTGTTCGAGGTACTGATTCTCCAGTGAGTGCAGATGTGTCAATCTGAGAGTTGCCCTCTATAATTTCACCGTCTAAGGGAATTTTTTCTCCCGGTTTAACAAGGATGATATCGCCGACGGCTACGGTTTCTGGCGAAACTTTTTTGATGTCGCCATTTTCCTTGAGGTTGGCGCTGTCTGGGCGAATTTCTAAAAGCGATCGGATCGATTGACGCGATCGCCCAACGGCAAATTCTTGAAAAAGTTCTCCGATTTTGAAAAACAACATCACCCCGACTGCTTCAGGGAGTTTGTGAATAGCGACAGCGCCGAGTGTTGCTATAGTCATTAAGAAATTTTCATCAAAAAATCGACCTCGCAGAATATTGCGACCCGCATTAGTTAAAACGTTCCATCCGCTTAAAAGATAGGCTGGGATGAAAACCAGATATTCACCTATAGAATAGGGCGTGTTGTGCAACTTTTCTTCAAAAATTAAACCGCAGACAAATAGTAAAACAACCAATATCACAGGAATCAATTCTTGATTCAGGTTGAAATCTCCGACGTTGTGGTCGCGGCCGTCGTGGTTAGGATTCTCATGGGTGCGATTGTCGTCGTCGTGACTGCAACTACAGCAGCCGGAATCGATCGATTTGGCTTTTTGCATGGTTTTTCCTAGGTTTTGGCTTACATCTGACCTATGAATAGATATTCATATTATAGATGCAAAAATAAAATCTGCTAGATTTGGAGTTAAAAATCTAGTGGATTTTATAAAAATATTGTTAAGTTGGTAGGGGACGTTATGAGGGATTAAGAGTAATAACTCTTATCAGTTTCCGGTTGAGAGAGAGAATGATTATCCATAGTCGTTAGTCATTAACTAATTAAGTCGCCGGATAAACTCTCAGGGCAAACCAGCAGCTTCCTCAAACCGCTGTTTCAGAGACTGCAACTAGCTATAGCAATCACAGAAGTAATCCAGTGGTTAAAAAATAAATACTCTTGGAATTTAGATGAACTGGTTACTTATTTAGAGCTAGAATTGGGTGTGATATATAAATCAAAACAGAGTTACTATGAAATTTTAAATCGGGCGAAGATTGTTGAAACAAAACTCAAAAGAGCAATCCTAAATTTAATAAATAACTGGTAAAGAAACCGGAACACATTAACGATATTTAATTTAAAAACAAGACCGATATAGAATATGCGGAAATAATAGTATTGTTTTTAGATGAATGTCATTTACTTCATGGCGATCTGACTGGTTATGTTTGGGGTCAATGCCAAATCCGAATTGAAGTCCCAATTACCACTAAAAAAGATAGACAAACTTATTTGGGCGCACTCCATTATCAAAGCAAAGAATTCCATGTTCAGAGCCATGCATCTGGTGATAGAAAATCAACTGTTAAATTTACAAAATACTTACAAAATAAATATAAAAGTCGAAAAATTATCTTGATTTGCGATGGAAAGAGTTATCATAACTATCAAGAAGTTAGAGATTTTTTATTAAAAATAAATGGTGACAAATAACCTGAAAATTGGTCAATTAATTGTATTTTATTTGCTCTCCATGCTCCCCAGCAGCATCCCGTTGAAGAGATTTGGTTCCCGCTTAATTTTTTTTTAAATAAAGTATTGGTATTTATGTATGTCTTTTAAGATTGTCAAATTTTTGGAGAGAGTTTTTTACTAAGGAACATAAATTAAATTTCGCCAAAATACGTCATATTTACACACAGAAAATCATTGAGGATTGCTCTAGATATAGAAAATCATTTAGGATTGCTATAGGTAAGTCAGTTGTGGCCTCAGTTAAATCGAAAGATAAATGATAATATCCAACATAATGCTCGTCTCCGAAAGCATCCGGTGCGGGTTTTGGTTGCGGGATTTGAATTAGTTCGATGCGTCCGTTGAGACCTTCCATCCAACAGGCTAGGGTGTAACCTGTGGTAAAGCGAGTCCACGCCTCCCCAGAACGATACAGTCATTGCGAGGAAAGACAATCAACCTTTAGCCTTCCTCACGGGTGTTAGTAAAACTCTGATGACCTCAGGCGATTTTATCGTCTAATCGCGCCCGATCGACACCGCTAAGGATCCAGCTTCCGATTTCTGTCATCGAGCTCGATCGGGTTTGAGACGGCTTACAATACCCCTATCAGTTGCCAGAGGGGGGATCTCTGCGCTTGGGTCTGCTGGCCGGAATTTTGGGAGAGTCTCAGCCGATTGCTCAAAGCTGACGGTCGAGCGCTATAGATAGGATTGCTATATGCGCGACTTTGATGTTTAATGGCTAAGGTCAACTATCCTATCGGCTAAAGCGACGCAATGTTTCAAGAATTACTATCGGAAATTGCTATTTTCAATGAGACAAATTTTGTTCTAGTTGATATCGGTGCATCAGGCGAACCTCACCGCATCTGGCAGGAAATTGCTCCGTTTTCCTACTACATCGGCTTCGACCCAGATTCTAGGGAATTGAATGAGGAAAATTCTTGGAATTTCCAAAAATTTACCATTGTCAAAAAAATCGTAACCGATGATTCCTCTAGTCAGGTAAAATTTTACCTAACTTCCTATCCCTTCTGTTCGAGTACGCTTCAACCCAACGAGAATTGCCAGCAGTATAGCTTTACAGAAACATTTGACGTTGAGCGCAGTGTGGAATTACCTGCAACACGGTTAGATGAAGTCATTAGAGATCTGAAAGTTGATGGAATTGATTGGTTAAAACTCGATTCCCAAGGTCGGGATTTAGATATATTTATGAGTATCGATAAATCGGTCAGAGATGGGATGTTAGCGATCGATGTCGAACCGGGAATCATAGCTTTCTATCACGGAGAAAACACGTTTGATCTAGTTCACAAAGCTTTAATTGAGGAAGGATTTTGGCTGTCGAGTCTCAACTTTCAGAGTTTTCCTAGGGTGATGCAGAGTACGCGGAAAGCCCTCTCTAGTCAATTCGACCAGCAACATATCGAACGATTAGCGGGGAGTCCGACAGCCGCTGAAGCCAGATATTTCAGAACCCTAGAGCACCTCAAATTAGTTGATGCTAGTTTGCGCGACTACGTGAGTCTTTGGGCTTTTGCGCTATTGGATGGCAAGGTGGGTTTTGCCCTGGATATCGCCTTACACGTCGCAGACTCCTATGGCACAGATCCTGTGGGCGGTATATTGCTAGATAAAACGATCGAACTGGCGAAACAGTATAAATAGGGAATAGGCGAACCCAGCAAATAGCACAAAATTTATGTATACTCGCTATAGGAACCAGCCTATACACAATCAGGAACTCATCTTAAATTTCAAGAATTATGTTTTCTCAACTTGAGTGGCAACCCCAACCTATTCACAACGACGTATCCAGTCGAGCCGCGGTCTTGCAGTCCTCGCTAACCTGGCATCAGACCACTTTTACGGGCATCTGGTTTGGTGCCTTCGAGTCCGACGATAACGTTCAAGATCATCCCGTCACCATGCTGACTCGCTTCGCTCCGGGTGGCTTTTTCCCGCTACACGGACACCCGGGTGGAGAAGAAATTTTGGTACTCGAGGGTAACTTCGCTGATGAAACCGGTGTGTATCCTCCAGGATCTTATATGCTCAATCCCGAAGGGTTTATCCATCGTCCTTATAGCGATGAAGGTTGCCTGACATTTGTTAAATTACGGCAACATGGTGGAACCACTCGCCAGCGGGTGAAAACGAATATTTACGACTTGTCCTGGCAGCCCAGTGCTATTCCCCAAATTGAAGTAAAGCCACTTTATCAGCAAGAGGGTTTTCATGAAAAAGTTTGGGTGGAACGCTGGCAACCAGGCACGGCTTTGTGGAACGTAGTTGAATCTGAGGTGAAAGAAATCTTTGTCATCGAAGGGTATTGGAGTGATGAGTTAGGAGATTTCCCCGCTGGTAGTTGGCTGCGGTATTCACCCAATTCTCCCTATAGTCCGTCGTCGGCCACCGGTTGTCTGGTTTATGTTAAGACTTATCCTCTAGATGCAACGCGATTTATTGTTGGAAAAGACTTCCGACACCCTTTTGAGACAACTGAGTCTTCTGGCTAAGGATTAGCGGTATGAATTTAAAGAATATAAATGGCTAATGACTACTAACTACTGACCTCATTAGCCATTCATCCGCCGGATAAACTCTAAAGGCAAACCATCCGTATCGGCAATAAAAGCTACTTCGTAAACATTTTGCCCGATCGCCTGTTGAGTCGGTTCTAATAAAACTTTCAAAGCTTGAAACTGGTTTGGTTGGTCTTTAACAGCTTCCTCAAACCGCTGTTTCAGAGACTGCAACCAGCTAGGCAAGTCAGTTGTCGCCTCAGTTAAATCGAAAGATAAATGATAATATCCAACATAATGCTCGTCTCCGAAAGCATCCGGTGCGGGTTTTGGTTCCGGGATTTGAATTAGTTCGATGCGTCCGTTGAGACCTTCCATCCAACAGGCTAGGGTGTAACCTGTGGTAAAGCGATCGCACACAGTAAATCCCAACTGTTCGTAAAAGGCGATCGCCCGGTGAATGTTAGCAGTGCGAATCGAGGCGTGGTGCATTCGATTTTAGATTTTAGATTTTAGATTTTAGATTTTAGAAGGGAAGTAGGAATTCCGGCTTGGGATTTTAGATTTTAGAGGGTAAATTGGTAATTCGGAATTAAAAACGGTCGCATCTTTAGCGCGAAAGCAATAGAGCCTTCTTCCCTCTTCCCTCTTCCTTCTTCCTTCTTCCCTATTCCTTCTTCCTTCTTCCTTCACTTATTCAAACAACCGAAAATAGGGATATCTAATCGGAACTCCCGGCTCTTTTTCCAAATCAAAATTAATCACTTCCCAACAAGGGTCCTCTTGGGGATCGGGGCTAAAATCCACAGGCAAACCGTACAGCCTCGGCCGCGGCGATTCCGACTGGCCGCGCCAAGGCGTGCTGCGTTCCAAATAAGCGCTGATTAAGTCGCGATAGCGTTGGGCAACGATCACGCGAGTTGCTCGGTAGCCTTGAGTATAAAGTCGATCGAGCGCTTCGTGAATTTCAAACCGAATCCCGTCGGGGTGCGTGTGCTGGCGATACCATTCACCCTCCCAGCGGCGCCAGTGCCGCCCAGACTGAAGGTGAACCAGTTCCCCCGTTTTTGGATCTGCCTCAAATGCCCCGTGACGCGGACACAAATAGGTATCCGTGAGCGTTAAAGCCGGAATTGTTTGGCGACAGTGGGGACACTGAATTTCCGGGCCAAACATTGGGTATTGCAAGGCAACTTCAATCATTTATTTGCGTCCCACCATATTTTCTCTGCAAAAGTGCCAAATACTTTTATTATATCCCGTATCAACAACCAGCTAATCTGCTAGAAGTATAACGATCGACCAACTAATGAGCAATCTCAACGAACCTCTGTCTGCACTTCCTTTCTATTGGCCCAGGCCGGATCTGTCCCAAGCGGCTTTTGTCGCTGAAGGCGCTGTTGTCATCGGCAGGGTAGAGGTGGCAGCAGGCGCTAGTATCTGGTACGGGGCGGTGGTGCGGGCGGATATAGAGCGAATTGCAATAGGTTCAAGTACCAATATCCAAGATGGAGCAATTCTGCACGGCGATCCGGGGATACCGACTGTTTTGGAAGATTTCGTCACAGTCGGACACCGAGCCGTGATTCACTCAGCTTACATTGAACGGGGCTGCCTGATCGGGATTGGGGCGATCGTCCTGGACGGAGTGAGGGTGGGAACAGGCTCTATCGTCGGTGCAGGCGCGGTTGTCACCAAGGACGTTCCCCCTCACACGCTAGTTGCGGGAGTGCCTGCCAAACGCCTGCGGGATGTCTCTGAGGAAGAAGCAGCCGAGTTGGTGGAACACGCTAAGCGTTACGAAAAATTGGCTCTGGTTCACGCGGGGAAAGGAACTAATTTGGGATTTGGTTAGTTGATAGAATAAGATTTTCAGCAAAAAACTATTAGTTTCCAATGGCTTACACCGCGCCAAAAACCCTCACCTTTGAAACATTCCTCGATCGATATTGTGACAACTTCGGTTACGAGCTCGCTGACGGAGAATTAGTTGACAGAGAACCCACAGGCCCCCACGAAACCGTCAGCGGTAAACTGGCAACTCAAATCGGCATCGCCATCACAGCAGAAAAACTACCCTGGTTCATTCCCCGCACTTGTTTAATCCGTCCATTTTCAGACGCAGCTACCGCCCGCCGTCCCGATATTGTCGTATTAGATGAAACCGCTATTGTCAGCGAGCCCCTTTGGGAAAGAGAACTTGTGATTACGCTGGGGCGATCGATTAAATTAGTTGTAGAAGTTGTCAGCACTAAGTGGGAAACTGATTACGCGCGAAAAGTTGAAGAATATGCTCTTTTAGGAATTCCCGAATATTGGATAGTTGATTATCGCGGATTGGGGGGCGCGGTTTTTATCGGCAAACCTAAACAACCTACTGTCACTGTTTGCGAACTGATTGACGAAGAGTACGCGCAGCAACAATTTCGCCTCGGTCAACCGATTATTTCTCCTCTGTTAAAAAGCTTGCAAATTCGCTTAGATGATATTCTGCCCCGTTAGGCGATCGGCAACAAATTTGAGATTTGAGATTTGAGATTTGAGAAGTGATTAGTCTGGTAGCCCTGAACCCAATTGCTTTTGACCAACAATCAAGCGATTTTAGATTTGAGATTTGAGATTGTAGAATTGATGAAGCAGGCAAACCTGAAACCAATTGCTTGATTGTCAAGAATCACCAGTCAACAATCTTCGGAAAAATCGGGATTTGTTCGAGCGATAAAAGTTTAAACTTAAATAAAAAAATTGTCAAGCTCGATCGAGCGCTAAAATTGATGACATGAATAACGATCGCACATCTACTCCAAACATCCCCCCGTACACCTGGAAACGTCCCATCGGCCTCGGTTGGGAGAATCCCTATACAGTCCGCTACGCAAGCAATCTCGATGACGGGCCATGGCACGGAATGCCTCTGGGCGGGTTCGGTGCCGGCTGCATCGGGCGATCGTCCCGCGGCGATTTCAACCTCTGGCACATTGACGGTGGCGAGCACATATTTCGCAGTTTGCCCGCCTGTCAGTTCAGCGTTTTTGAAGAAACTCAAGGCCAGAAACAAGCTTTTGCACTGTCCACTGAACCGCCTACCGATGGCAGTTTATCTAGTTGGAATTGGTATCCTTGCGAAGGAAGAAGGAAGAAGGAAGAAGGAAGAAGGGAAGAAGAAGAAAGAACCGGGGAAGAGTCTAATTCTTCGGGTACTTATCATGCTTTATATCCGCGCAGTTGGTTTGTTTACGAAAATGTATTTCATGCTCAATTAAGCTGCGAGCAATTTTCGCCAATTTTGCCGAACAATTATCAGGAAAGCAGTTACCCAGTTGCCATGTTTGAATGGGTAGCGCACAATCCTACAGATGCGCCGATTACTCTCAGCATCATGCTGACTTGGCAGAATATTGTCGGTTGGTTTACTAATGCCAATAAGTCGCCGAAAGTGATGGTGCGAGATGATGGTAGTCCATTTTATGACTATCAACACCGGTGGGGAGAAAGTGCCGGCAATTTGAATTTGTTGGTGGAAGATTTTCACCGAATCGGTTGCGTGATGACGCGGTTGACTGCTGAGGAGGAACCGCAAGAGGGGGATGGACAATGGGCGATCGCAACTATTACTAATCCAGCGGTAGAAGTATTCTATCAAACTCGCTGGAACCCGGCGGGGAATGGCGACGATATTTGGCGCAACTTTTCTGCTGAAGGTTTCTTGTTGGATGACAAAGACGAGACAGCCGCAGCCGCAGGAGAACAGTTGGCTTGTGCGATCGCAGTTCGCTTTACTGTTCGACCGGGAAAAACTCGCAAAATTCCCTTTATTATAGCTTGGGATTTGCCAGTTACTGAGTTTGCATCGGGAGTGTGGTACTACCGCCGCTATACGGATTTTTTCGGCCGCAACGGCAAAAATGCTTGGCCGATTATTCGCACTGCAATGAAGCATTCCGATACTTGGCGCGAAAATATTGAAGCTTGGCAAAAACCGATTTTAGAACGGAAAGATTTGTCAGACAGTTTTAAAATGGCTTTGTTTAACGAGTTATACGCCCTCACAGACGGCGGTACTCTGTGGAGTGCGGCTGACGAACGCGACCCCAAGGGTCAATTTGCGGTTTTGGAGTGCATTGATTACCGCTGGTACGAAAGTTTGGACGTGCGGCTTTACGGTTCTTTTGCTTTGTTGATGCTGTGGCCTGATTTGGAAAAGTCGGTGGTTTTAGCCTTCGCTAGGGCAATTTCTGCCGGAGACGATACGCCGAGAATTATTGGCTGGAATCAAGCTTCGGCTATTAGAAAAGCTGTCGGTGCGACGCCCCACGATTTGGGTGCTCCTAACGAACATCCTTGGGAGAAAACGAATTATACTAGCTATCAAGATTGCAATTTGTGGAAGGATTTGCCTTGCGATTTTGTGTTGCAGGTTTATCGGGATTTCCTGTTGACTGGCGGCACAGATTGTGAGTTTCTGCAAGAGTGTTGGCCGGCCATTGTTGAGGCTTTGGCTTATCTGAAAACTTTTGATGAGGATGGGGACGGAATTCCCGAGAATTCCGGAGCACCGGATCAGACCTTTGATGACTGGCAAATGCGGGGGATAAGTGCCTATTGCGGGGGTTTGTGGTTGGCGGCGCTGGAGGCTGCGATCGCGATCGGCGAAATCTTGGAATATGCAGCACCGCAGATAATTCCTAACCCTCAAGCAAAGATAGCACTATATCACAGTTGGCTGCTACAAGCAAGACCGAGCTATCAAGAAAAACTGTGGAACGGTCAATATTACCGTTTGGACAGCGAGAGTAATTCCGAAGTGGTGATGGCGGACCAACTGTGCGGTCAATTTTACGCGAAACTGTTAGGATTGCCGGATATTGTGCCGCCAGAATGTGCAGCCAGTGCTCTAGAAACTGTGTACGATTCTTGCTTTTTGAAGTTCAATGAGGGAGAGTTCGGTGCGGCGAATGGGGTAATGCTGAACGGTTCGCCGGAAAACCCCAATGCAACTCATCCTTTAGAAGTTTGGACGGGGATTAATTTTGGGTTGGCTGCTTTTTTGGTACAGATGGGGATGGAGGAGAAAGCTTTTAAATTGACGGATGCGGTGGTGAAGCAGATTTATGAAAATGGGTTGCAGTTTCGCACGCCGGAAGCGATTACGGCGGGGGGGACTTTTCGGGCGAGTCACTATTTGCGGGCGATGGCAATTTGGGCGATTTACGGGGTGTTGACCAATTTTAAATAGGGAAAAAGGTATATAGCCTTTGTCAGTAACATGAGGTGCTCTCGCGGGCATAGGGCATAGGGCATAGGGCATAGGGCATAGGGCATCAGTTGCGAGCGATGTGTACCTCATTTTATTGAGAACCGCTATATAAGCTGGTGAATCCCACTAAAATTTTTAAAATTTAAGCCTTCAACCCCATTTGTAGCCAGGAAAACGGTTAATTCAACTATCAATAAAATTGACCGTAAAATTTTTTCGAGATTGAGGAAAAAATTAATGTTTCATGCTCAAATTTTAGCAGAGCTCAAGTTTGAGCATGAAACAGCCCTGGGATGTGAGGGGGATCGAAATCGGCTATAAACGAGAAATATAAAGGGTTTGAGGCGATTGTTGACACCAATGCAGCGCGCACTTTACCCGTATATAATTTGGAGCGATCGCCAATTTCAAGATAAAATAGAAAAATGTCAAATCCTTTGCTTTCCCTCAACTACGAACCTGCCCTCGAATCCCTCGGCGGCGACTATTTTGATGAAGTCGCTGCCGCCGAATTTCCGCAGCATATTCTCCGCTTCCGCAATGACAAATTATTGCCGATATTGGGTTTAGACCCCGCACAAGTAACCGACCAACATTTTATCGAAGCTTTCGGCGAATTTCACTGCGTCCGCCCCTTTCTGGCACTTCGCTATCACGGCTATCAATTCAACACATATAACCCCAATTTAGGCGACGGTAGAGGCTTCTTATACGGCCAAGTTCGCGGCACTGACGGCAGACTTTACGACTTCGGCACTAAAGGTTCCGGCCGCACTCCGTACTCGCGGGGCGGTGACGGTAGACTCACTCTCAAAGGCGGAATTCGCGAAGTTTTAGCCGCGGAAGCTTTGCACCGATTGGGAGTGCGGACATCTCGCTGTTTTAGTTTAGTTGAAACTGGGGAGGCTTTGTGGCGAGGCGACGAACCATCTCCGACGCGATCGTCCGTAATGATACGTTTCAGTCATTCTCACATCCGGTTTGGAACTTTTGAAAGGTTGCACTATATCCGCCGCCCGGATTTAATTAAAAAACTTTTAGATTTTGTTATTGAATATTACTATCCCGAACTGCATTTAGAAGCAAGCAAGGCTGGTTTTTCGGCGCCGGAAAAGTATGCGCTATTTTATGCAGATTTAGTCCAGCGAGTCGCTGAATTAGTAGCTCAGTGGATGGCGGCAGGATTTTGCCACGCTGTGCTGAATACTGATAATATGTCGATTACTGGAGAAAGTTTTGATTACGGGCCTTTCGCTTTTATCCCAACTTACAAGCCGGAATTTACAGCCGCTTATTTTGACTATTACGGTCTTTATTGTTACGGCAATCAACCGTTTATTTGTAAGGGTAATTTAGAGAAGCTCCAGGAACCGCTAGCAGCGGCGATTCCTCAAGCTGATATGGATGCTGCTTTGGCAAAGTTCGGCGAGTATTATAATGCAGCTTATCGGCAGTTGATGCTCAATAGATTGGGATTTGAGGATTTGCCAGAAGCGGAGGGAGATGAGTTGTTGAAGGTGACAATTAAAATGCTGGCGGAGTCTCAAGTTGAGTATCACGATTTCTTTTTTGAACTGCGAAGACAGTTCGATCGCACTTGGCGAGATGATGCTAGTCAAATTTTTGCTGAGGCAGAACCGCGGGACTTGATAGCACCTTGGCGGCAGTTTTATTATCACGTTTTGCAAAGTTTTTCGGCGGATGATATGGACAAAATGGCGGTCAGGTTGCTCCGGCACAATCCCGAACAATCGCTGTTGAGACCGACGATTGAGGCTGTTTGGGAGTCCATAGCTATTGAGGATAATTGGCAACCATTTTATGAATTGGTTAAACGACTTCAAGACCCAGAAAATTGATTAATAATAGCTTGCATTAATAGCGTTCCGGGGCGGGTTCACCAGCATTTTCTGTTGGTATTAAAGATTAGGGTGATCCCGCCCCGGAGCAATCTGAGATTATAAAAATCTGCCACATAAGAAATATAATACCGAGAAATAATGACTAATGACTAATGACTAATGACTACTTGAGTTTTTCAATCTCAAATTGTGCATCTTTGTAACCGCCAGTAAGTCCTTGATCGAGAAACATTTTGCCGGCTTTTTCTAAATCGCTAATCGCTCCTGCTTTGTCTCCCAATGAGCGGCGAACCTGGCCTCTACCGTAGTAAGCAGCAGCATAATTCGGACTGATCCGAATAGCTTGGACGTAATCTGCGATCGCACTATTGTAATTATTTAACTGCTGGTAAATCTTAGCCCGATTAGCGTAAGCTTCAGCATTGTTGGGATTAAACGCGATTGCTGCTGTAAAATCTGCGATCGCCCCCTGGGCGTCACCCCCTGCGATCCGAGCTAAACCACGATTGTTAAAAGCATTATAATCATTCGGATTCACTTTCAGCGCTTGAGTGCAATCGGCAATTGCTTTCGGATAATCCTTCAAATTTAAATAAGCAATGCAGCGATTGTTGTAAGGAACCCCATCCTCATTGTTCAGCGAAATTGCCTGAGTGCAATCGTCAATTGCCGCTTGATGCGCTCCCAAATTCAACTGCGTGCTGCAACGATTAGCGTAAGCATCTCCACTCTTGGGATCGATCGCGATTACCTGAGAATAATCCGCCAAAGCTCCCTGATAATCTCCTAGGTGAAAGCGAGCTCTCCCCCGACTGTAGAAAGCATCAACATTCTGAGGAGCGAGTTTAATTGCTTCAGTATAATCTCCAATGCCCCCCTGCAAATCTCCGCTGGCAGCGCGAGCCAACCCCCGCGAATGATAACCTTTAGCAAGGTTCGGCTCCAACCGAATTACTGCGTTAAAATCCTGAATAGCCGCCTTGTAATCTTGCAGTTCTAAATAAGCAACTCCTCTTTTATAATATGTATCAGCATCATTGGGCTGGAGATTCAAAGCTTGAGTGTAATCCTCTATCGCCCCGCGCTTGTCGTTAAAATCGTGACGGGCTAGCCCTCGGTTAAAATAAGCCGCAACATATTTAGGATTGAGAGCGATCGCCTGAGAATAATCGCCAATTGCGTCTTGATACTTTTGTAAATCATAATTAGCATTCCCCCGCCCATAAAAACTCTCCGCATTGTTAGGATTCAATTGAATTGACTTATTAAAAGACTGCCAAGCTGCCGCCGCATCTTTCTTGCCAGAGTTTTTTACTCCCTGCTCGTAATATTCCTTAGCTTTAATCGGATTCGGGCGGCTCCAATAATTAAACAGAAATGCCAGAACTATTGCCGCCCCGAAGCCAGACAAAATCAGCCACCACAACCGATTTCCCAAACGTAACGCAACAGTATTTGAAGACACTAAGCTCGGAGAAATACTTTTATTTTGAGCCTTATTTCCCGGTTCTTGGCGGTGCTTCAACTTGCTAATAGCTTCCAACACTTCCTCAGCAGATTGATAGCGTTGGCTAAATTGGTGACAGACCATTTTGTCAATTATATTTGCTAGCCCCACAGAACATTGAGCTCTGTTTCGCCACATAATTTCCCCCGTGTGAGAAGGACTCGGATCTTGCAATTTTGGCAAATCCGTACCGGGCAAACCCGTGATAGCTTGGACTGCCATCATCCCGACTGCATAGAGGTCGCTGCTAAATTGCGGGTTGCCTTGAAATTGTTCGATCGGCATATAAGCCGGAGTTCCAGTAGCAATGGTGCGCGGAAATTCTGTATCGTACTCGCTGACGTGATTGGCGACTTCTTTAACCGAGCCGAAGTCTATTAAAACTAATTTGCCGTCTGGTTTGCGGCGGATTAAGTTGGAGGGATTAACATCGCGGTGAATCACTCCCTGAGAGTGTACGAAGGCGAGAAGTTGTAACACTTCTTCCAACAGATCGAGCACTCGTTCTTCCCGCCAAGGTTGACCTGCCACAATTTCCCTGTTTAGGGCGTGTCCGGGCACAAATTCTTCGACGAGGTAGAATTGATTTGCTTCTTCAAAATAAGCGAGCAAGAAGGGAATTTGAGCGTGTTTTCCCAGCTTTTCTAATATTTCTGCTTCTTGCTTAAATAAGCGGTAAGCGGTTTTGAGAACTGTGGAAGTGTTGCTGGGAGGGCGCAGTTGTTTGACTACACATTGAGGGTTGCCCGGGCGGCGAGTATCGACGGCTAAATAAGTTTGTCCGAAAGCTCCTGAACTGAGAATTTGCACTACGCGATAACGCCTGTCTAAAAGTTGACCAACCATGTTCATATCGGGAATTGGGAATTGGGAATTGGTGACTGGAAATTTGGAATTGGTGATGGGAAATTTGGAATTGGTGATTGGTGATTTTGCCTTCTTCCTTCTTCCTGCTTCATTTTTCATTCTTCATTTTTCCTCATGATTAATGACTCATGACTAATGATTCATGACTGATGACTGATGACTAATAGCTTATTTAGGATCGTTGATTTGTGCTTGTGCGTTTTGGAAACCATCGGCTCTTCCTTGTTCTAGAAACAGCGTTGCAGCTTTCTGAAAATCCTCGATCGCCCCAGCACGGTCTTTGAGTTGGCGGCGGACGAGGCCTCGGCTGTAAAAAGCGCTAGCATTGTTGGGGTTGAGCCGCAGCGACTGAGCAAAATCCTCAACCGCTAAAGGGTAATTTTTTAGTTCTGAGTAAATAGTACCGCGATTGCTGTAAGCTACTGCATCGCTGGGATTGAGGCGAATTGCTTGAGTAAAATCTTCCACAGCCCCCTGCTTGTCTCCCGAAGCCGATCGAGCTAATCCTCGATTGCTGTATGCTTTGGGATTGTTGCCGTTGAGTCCGATCGTCAAACTGCAATCCTCGCTGGCCTTTTGAAATTGTTTTAAATTCAGATAAGCAATGCAGCGGTTGTTGTAAGCTGCTTCATCTTTTGGATCGAGGCGAATTGCTTGGGTGCAATCTGCAATCGCTTTGTCGTAGGTTGCCAAATTTAAGTAAGTGCTGCACCGATTGGTATAAGCATCCGCTAGCTCTGGTTCCAATTCGATCGCCTTACTATAATCCTCCATCGCTCCTTGATAATCTGCCAGGTTAAATCTCGATCGACCGCGACTGTAGTAAACGCCAGCTTGTTTGGGACTAATTTGAATCGCTTGAGTAAAATCTGCCATTGCGCCTGTTTTGTCCCCTGCGGAGGAGCGAGCTAAACCCCGATTGCTGTAAGCTGTAGCATCGTTGGGGTTGAGCCGAATTGCTTGAGTGTAGTCTTCTATTGCCGTGCGGTAGTCGCCCAGATCGTAGTAGGCTAAACCCCGCTGAGAGTATGCCTCACCGTCGCTGGGATTGAGTCGCACTACTTGGGTGAAATCTTCCACGGCCCCCCGCTTGTCGCCGCTCTCGAGACGGGCCAGACCTCGATTGTAGATGGCTTTGGTGTGGCCCGGATCGACTTTAATTGCTTGCGTGTAATCCTGTATTGCTTGCTCGGTGGCGCCCATGTCGTAGCGAGTGTTGGCTCGCTTGTAGTAAGTTTCCGCATCGCTGGGATTCATGGCAATTGCTTGGGTATAATCAGCGAGCGCACCTGTTTTGTCCCCTTGCTGCGCCTTGGCTACGCCGCGCGCTAACAATTCTCTTGCCCTCGCCGGACTTTGACTCTGCCACAAGTAAATTATGAGTGCTGTCAAGATTAAAGTGGAGGCTGTTGCAGCCAACAGTAGCAGTCTGATTTGGCGCTGTCTCGACGGTTTACTCATAGCGTCCATGATGATTGTGGCTGGCGGCGGTTCAACCTCCCATTTTACGGCGATTTGTTTGAGGTCTGCCAAAACTTCGGCGGCCTCCTGATAGCGTTCCTCGCAGTCGGGCCGCACCATTCGATCGATAATATCTGCTAGGGCAGGCGAACAAGTTGCCTGGTTTCGCCAGGGAATTTCGCTTTTGTTGTTTTTTAAGGCACTCAGTTTCTTGGGTGAGAGTCCCGTCACCGCAAGCTGGGCGATCGTACCTAGAGCGTAGATGTCGCTATTGTAACGGGGGTTGCCCATCGATTGCTCGATCGGCACGTATAACTCAAGGGACCCCAAATCCTGTTTTTTTGCCTCATGCCGTTTAACAGAGTGCGGGGAGGTTTGGGCCAACAAATTACAATTAGCGACTTCCGGGTTAATTTCTTTGTCTAAGCTAAAGTCAACCAATACAAATTTGCCGTCTGACTCGCGCCGGATAGCTCTGTCTGGTTGAATTCTGCGGTGAATGAAACCATTCTGGTGTATGAAGACCAAAATTTCTAATATTTCTGATAGCAGAGCAATTACTTTGTCTTCAGCCCAAGGTTCACCGGGTTTTAGTTCTTGACTTAAAGGTGTTCCGGCAATAAATTCTTCTATTAAGTATAAACTTTGATTTTCCTCAAAATACGCCAATAATTCGGGGATTTTGTCGTGTTTTCCCAATTTCTCAATTATTTCTGCGTTTCGTTGAAATATAACTTTGACTAATTCTGGAGTTTGCGAACTTGTGCCGGGAAGCCGCATTTCTCTAACCGTGCATTGCGGATACCCGGGACGGTGAGTATCTGCTGCTAGATAAGTTTTTCCCACCTCACTTGAGTCTGTGACTTTAATGATGCGGTAACGTCTGTCTAGAAGTTGACCAATCATGCGATAGCCCTCTACCCTGTTAATGTCCCATTATTGCATGAAATCCGGATAGGCAAAATATTTAGCGGAGTAATTTAAGTTCGATAGAGCCGTGACTCCCGCCCAAATACGGATACAAGTTTCCTACAGGAGTCGTGAGCCGCCCCAAATTTTAGACTCTTGTTCAACCTCCCAGATTCATTAGTGGAGTAAAGCTCAAATCTCAACTCTCAACTCTCAAATCGACTGACTGGCCTGCCGGGGCGATCGGATTGGCGCTCGCCCGTCAAGCACGGCGACCGCGGTCTTCTAATATCTTTAAAAAAAAAATAGCTGAAATTGTTTATCCTGTCAATGAGATATGTATAATTTAACAACTAAGCCGGAGGTCAGTCTAATGAACGTACAACTGCTTGAATCCCTAATTCAAGTTATCTTGTCTCTCTGGGCAGACGAGCAATTAGCAATCGCCGGAAATATATTACCAAATATCCCCTACCATTAGACCAGGAAACTCGTGCAGCTTGCCCTTTTCTAGCGGGTATTTTAATTTTTTGAATGAGGAACATTCTTATTTATACTCTCGAAGACCGAGAAGCAATTGCCCGATCCTCAAAAACAGGAGATTGAGAAAACTTTTGAATGTGTGAATAATAAAAATGTCTGAATCACTAACAAAAGGAGGAACGATCGCAGCGATCGCCACTGCCATAGTTCCCCAACAAGGCAGCGTCGGCATTGTGCGAGTTTCCGGTTCCGCAGCCTTAAAAATTGCCGAAACTCTGTTTCGCGCCCCAGGACGGCAAATCTGGGAGTCTCACCGCATTCTTTACGGTCATATCCGTCGCCCCAAAACTCAAGAATTAGTCGATGAAGCTTTATTGTTAATCATGAAAGCGCCGCGTTCTTTTACTCGCGAAGATGTGGTAGAATTTCACTGTCACGGCGGTATAATCGCCGTGCAAGAAGTCTTGCAGTTGTGTTTGGAACATGGGGCGAGATTGGCCGAACCCGGAGAGTTTTCGCTGCGGGCTTTTTTGAACGGGAGGCTCGATTTAACTCAAGCTGAAAGTATTTCAGATTTGGTGGGAGCAAAATCGCCGGCTGCTGCACAAAGTGCTTTGGCTGGCTTGCAGGGAAAATTAGCGCAGCCAATCCGCAAATTGAGAGCAACTTGTTTGGACGTGCTGGCAGAAATTGAGGCGAGAATTGATTTTGAGGAAGATTTGCCGCCTTTAGATGAAGCTAAAACCTGTTTGGAAATAAATCATATTTTGGCGGAATTGTCAACAATTTTGGCGACGGCAGATCGCGGAGAATTGTTGAGAACGGGTTTGAAAGTAGCGATTGTTGGACGGCCGAATGTGGGAAAATCGAGTTTGTTGAATGCGTGGAGCCGGAGCGATCGGGCGATCGTCACGGATTTGCCCGGTACGACGCGGGATGTGGTAGAGTCGCAGCTAGTTGTCGGCGGCATTCCGGTGCAGGTGCTCGATACTGCCGGCATTCGAGAAACCGAAGACAAGGTAGAAAAAATTGGCGTTGAGCGATCGCGCGCAGCAGCAAAACAAGCCGATTTAGTCTTGTTGACAATTGATGCGGAATCTGGTTGGACAGAGGAAGATTCGGAAATTTACGAACAAGTAAAGCACCGCCAGCTAATTATAATTATCAACAAAATTGACCTAGTAAAAACAATCCCCGAACTACCGTTCTCCTCAGAAATTCACCCAATAGTTGCCGCAGCCGCCGCCCTCGATCGAGGCATAGCAGACTTAGAAACAGCAATTTTAGAGGCCGTCAGCGGGGGAAAATTGCAAGCAGCAAACTCAGACTTAGCAATCAACCAGCGGCAAGCAGCTGCCTTAACCAGAGCCAAAATTTCTCTGGAACAATGCACGGATACTATCAGCAACAAATTGCCTTTAGATTTTTGGACAATAGATTTGCGCGGTGCAATTCAAGCATTGGGGGAAGTTACGGGCGAAGAAGTGACAGAATCAGTGCTCGACAGAATATTTAGCAGGTTTTGCATTGGCAAATAGCAATGGCAGGACTTATGTAAAACCTCTATATTGCAGGTTGGCAATGCGCACCTTACCGCTATAACTTGAAAATTCAGAAAATTGACTGACTCGCTTGTTTCATTTTTTGCAGATTGAGTCGTTCATACCGTAAATCAGCAACGCCAATTCTTCAATCTAAAATCTCAAATCTCAAATCTAAAATCGATTGACGGTTGACTGTTGACGCGCGGGTCAAAAAAATGAAAATTGCGCTAATTATTTGTTGCGACCAGCTTGATTCGACTTGACGCCCGACTCTTGAAGCAAGGATTTGATATCATTCCGACCTGACTGCCAGAATTGATATGACTCGCTTGTTTCATTTTTTGCAGATTGAGCCGTTCCTACCGTAAATCAGCAACGCCAATTCTTCAATCTAAAATCTCAAATCTCAAATCTAGAATAGATTGACTGATTCTCACGATCGAGGTCTTCCCAGACTTGTAATATAAAGCACAGCCTCACTCCCAGGAATACCGAGAACGTCATTGACGCGATCGTCAAAAAAGCCCGCGATACCGCTGACACCCAAACGCAGTTGAATCGCTGCTAAATTTAACCGCTGGCCCAAATGACCCGCGTCCATGTGCAAATAGCGGTAAACTCGATCGCCATATTTTGCTACAGCCCTATTCAAATCCGCCGTGTGAAACAACAGCACCGCCGCATCTCTGCCCAAATCTTGCCCCAAGCACAAAAAATGCAACTCCCTGCGGAAATTTTTAAACCGAATTTGCCGCAATTCTTGAGCTTTCGGAGCGTAATAGTAACAGCCTTCTTCTAACCCAGTCACTCCCGAAACAGCAATAAAAGTCTCGATCAAACTTAGATCGAAATAGTCGGGAGAACCGTCTAATCCTTGGTCGATATAGTGCTGCGGCTGGTAAGTAAAATCGAGCATAGCTAGCAGTTCGCCCAAGCTCAAAGAAGCACCTGTATAACCGCGGGTAGAACGCCTTTTGAGGATAGTGTTTTCTAAAGTTTCCAGGTTCACTCCCCAAGGAATCGAAGGAGTGACCGTCGAAACTTTAGTACAAAATGGAAAGTTGTATTTATCGTCTAATTCCCCTTCACTTTCATCAAGTTTCCAGCCGTCCGCTCCGGTAGGATCGGATTCTAAATGCGTCGCTTTGTGGAGGTATCTTAACAGTTGACCTTCGGAAATTTGCGGGTAATCTGTCGTGGTGTTTCCGGGCAAAGCTGTTTTAAATTTAGGCAAGTTTTGGTCAATATCTAGCAAGTCGGCTAAAGCAACTACACAAATTGCTCCTTCTTGCTCCGAGTCGATGTACAGTAATTGATTGACAGCTTCGTCGGCGAATCCTCCAATCAGGTGAGGTCGGTAATCGTTGACGGCGCAAGCTAATTCGATATTGCTCAATAAATGACCGGTGTCTAGGAAAATTCGCCGATAAGCTCGGTCTTCGTAACGCCAAGAAGAACGGAAAAAAACAGTGGTAATGGCGATCGCCAATTGAGTATTTTCTAGCGCTGGCGACTGGAAACAAGCTGCTTGCAAGGTCGGCCAAACTTGACTGTCCCAAAAATGAACAAGTGAATGAGTTCGGCACTGATAGTTGTAAAGTCCCGCCGGCAACTGCGCAGTGCCGCGGGAGATTAAATAAACCTCTGCTGGGTAGAGCCCGCCCGCCGACGGTGCCGATCGCAAATACAGGTAGCTGTCGTCTACCGTTTGCACTTTCGCCGTCAACCCGTAGCTGCACAGCAACAAGCTGGACAACCGATGCCATCCACCGGCATCGGGATCGGCATCGGAATCCTCCGAGGGGTCTTTTAAATAAGGCTTGAGGTCAAAATACGCTCCAATTTTATATTCTTTGAACGGCACAGGTTGCTCTGTCCAATCTAGCTGTTTGCTTTTGGCAGCAATGGTTTCAGGATCGTATTTTGTCCGTTCGTGGTAGTGCTGAGCAATGGAGGGAGGAAGTTCTGGCATATTTCAGTAAATGATTGAGTTTGGTTTCTCGATCGATCTTGGCATTACCGACCGCTTACTGGTCGAGCTAGGCAGAATTTTACAAATATAAAAAAAATCTTAGAAAAAATGAGATTGTTGTTACACAAGCTTAACATAAAATAATGCCTAAGTATAAATACACAAATTAATACCCATTAATTACTGTTATGGATTGGCTGCAATAGCTGTCCTCATAAAAGGATGAAAATGCAAAAGCTAAGCGCTGAGGAATTGCTGGCTCAGTATGCTGAGGGCAAGCGAAACTTTAACGCCGTTGACTTAAGTGAAGATAACTTGTTTCAAGCAAATTTGGCGGAAATAAATCTTTCGGGTAGCATTCTGAGACGAGCTTATTTGCCCTACGGAAATTTGACTGAAGCCAATCTTTATAAAACTGATTTGCAAGATGCTGAATTGGGCGACATTCAACTTTATCAAGCTAACTTGTCGGAAGCAAATTTATCAAGAGCCAATTTATCCAGAGCCAATTTGCGCCACGCCAATTTACAAGGTGCCAATTTGCAGAAAGTTAATTTGCAAGGGGCAGATTTGTACAATGCAGATTTGACGAATGCCGATTTGAGATATGCGGATTTGAGCCGAGCTAATTTGCAGAAAGCAAAGTTAACCAAAGCTCAATTAGCGGGCTGCAACTTATTTCGATCGCGCTTGGTTGATTTGTCGGAAGCTGAGTGCGATCGCACTACCATCGGCCCCGAAGGATATTGATGGTGTGCAGCGACAAGTCTAGGGATCTCCGCTTAATTGGTCCAAATCCCTTTTTTAAATTTCTTAACATTTCTCGACACGGCGGAAAATGTGAGTTACAGTTGTTGAAATAGTCCTGGACGCATGGGGGTTCAAAAACCGGGTTTTTTACCCAATCTGCCGGCTGCAATGCGTCTTTTCGTAAAAAAAACCGGTTTCTTTGGTAAGAGTGCGTTTAGAACCCAGAAAACTTATCGCTTCGCAATATAGACAATAAACAACACACTTGTCCAGTGGAAACAAGGTAAAAGTTATGAACTCTCCGGATAAAAAAGCAAGAGAACTCAGGCATAAAGAACAAGAGCTGCGGAAGCGCGAACAAGAAATTCGGCTCCGCGAACTAGAAGCCGAAATCGACCGCTCAGTGCCAGAATATCGAACAAGCAAGTACGAAGAACCAGACAGCCAAGTTAAAGAAGGCAAACTCCAACAGTGGCGCCGAAAAATTATAGCCGTAGCTCAATTTACAGGCATTGTCATTGCTGTTGTCGTTGCAGTCCGCATAGCATCTTGGCTGGCAACTGCGGTGATAGTGGGAGGCATTGCTTTGATTGCTTACAAAATGTTTTTTGCCAAAGACAAAACTTGAAAACCCCAAGCAGGAAACTCTCAGGAAACAGCCATGAACCTTAAAGTAGAAACTAGCAACTTTCTCAACGATTTAGAGCGAGTAGCCGAAGTCCGCCGAGAAATTGCCGATCGCCTCAGCAACATCGCCACAGCCATCAACCACTCAGAATTAGCAGCAGCAGCAGCCTCAGGGAAACTCGGTTTAGAAACGGACAGCGCCGACATCAATCTCGCCAGCAACAACTTACGTCAAGGAGTCTTTCGGCTGCTAGTTTTAGGCGACATGAAACGTGGCAAAAGCACTTTTCTCAATGCCTTAATCGGCGAAAACTTACTGCCCAGCGACGTAAATCCCTGTACAGCTTTGCTGACGATTTTGCGCTACGGTTCAGAAAAAAAAGTTACCGTTTATTTCAATGACGGCAAAAGCCCCAAACAGCTAGATTTTAAAAGTTTTAAAGAAAACTACACAATTGACCCCGCTGAAGCCAAACGCCTAGAATCAGAAAAAAAACCAGCATTTCCAGATATCGACTGCGCCGTAGTAGAATATCCCTTACCTTTGCTAGAAAAAGGCATAGAAATAGTAGACAGTCCCGGACTAAACGATACAGAAGCCCGCAACGAATTATCTCTCGGTTACATCAACAACTGCCACGCTATTTTGTTTGTGCTCAGGGCAACTCAGCCTTGCACAATGGGGGAAAGACGCTATCTAGAAAATTACATCAAAAATCGCGGATTGAGCGTTTTCTTTCTGATCAATGCTTGGGATCAGGTGCGGGAAAGTTTGATTGACCCAGACGATCCTGAAGAATTGGCAGAAGCAGAAGGGAAACTGCGGCGGGTTTTTCAAGCTAATTTAGCAGAATATTGTTTAACAGAAGGACACGATATTTACGAGGAGCGAGTCTTTGCAATTACCTCAATTAAGGCGCTCAGGCTGCGGATCAAAAACCCGGATGCGGATTTGGCAGGAACTGGTTTTCCCGAGTTTATGGCGGCACTGAATACGTTTTTGACCCAGGAAAGGGCGATTTCCCAATTGCGTCCGGCGAGGACTTTGGCGCGTCAAATTTCTGCTCGCGTCCGCGAAGCTGTGGGACGGCGATTACCATTACTCGATCGCGATGTCAATGAGTTGAAGGAAAAAATTAATTCAGTCGAGCCAGAGTTTAAAAAGCTGACTCAGATTCGCGATGAATTTAAACAAGAAATTATCGAAGTTAGAGATAGTAAATCGCGGGCGATCGCAGATTCTTTCCGCACCTACGTTCTCAAATTAGAAAATACCTTTGAAACAGACTTTTTGCGGTATCAACCAGAGCTGAGCTTTCTGGATTTCTTCAGCCAAGGCAAGCGAGAAGCCTTTGAAGCATCGCTCAGACAAGCATTAGAACAGTACATCAACGACAAACTAGCAGCTTGGACTCTCACGGCAGAACAAGAGATGAATTCAGCCTTTTCGCAGCTATCGCAAAGTGCGGCAAATTACGGAGCATCTTACACGAAAGTGACTGAAAAAATTACCGAAAAACTAACCGGGCAAAAAATACCCGCAGCAGTCAGTAACTCGAACGAAGATAACTCGCCAGCTTGGGCAAAATGGGCGATGGGATTGTTCTCGTTAACGACCGGAAATCTGGCGGGCGTAGCAATGGCAGGAGCGGGTTTTGATTGGAAAAATATCCTGCTTAATTTAATCACTGTGTTAAGCGTTAGTACGATTCTTGCTAGTTTGACGGGGATTGTTTTAGGGCCGCTGTACTTGGCTTTGTTGGGGATGGGTGTTGGGGTTTTGCAAGCAGACGGAGCTCGCAAACAGTTGGTAAAAGCGGCGAAAAAAGAGCTGGTGAAATATCTGCCGCAGGTGGCTCAAGAGCAGTGGCAGCCGATTCACGATGCTGTTAAAGAGTGTTTTGATGTTTACGGGCGGGAAGTGAGCGATCGGATGAATGCTGATATTAATTCTCGGAAAGCTGAGTTAGATAATTTGCTGGAACAAAAGGAATCTCGCGAGATTAATTGTCAGGCTGAATCTGAGCGGTTGAAAAAATTGGAGGCTGATGTTTCTGCCCAATCGCAGAGTATAGAATCGCTATATCAAGGTTTCCTAGCAGCCGCTAAATGAAATAAAACAACAATATGCAACAATCCGAAATTTATCAAAACCTGACCCACAATCTCCAATCAGCACTCGGTATTCTCGAACTTGACAAAAACTCCCAACTTTATCGAGATACAACCTCAATCTGCGACTACCTCGCCAAACCCACTTTTCAAATTGCTGTCTTTGGCCCGTTTAATTACGGCAAGTCAACTTTGCTCAATGCTTTGCTTGGAAATCGTGCTTTGCCGATCGACCTCGTGCCCACTACAGGTGCTGCCATTTATGTCAACTACGGCGAGGAATTGCGCGCCAAAATTACCCTGAAAGACGGCACGGAAGTTAGCGAACCGGGGACTGATGTGTTGAAACGCTACGCCATCCTTGACGACGCCAGACAAATGCGGGATGATGTGGGCGCCGTGAATGTTTACTGTCCCCATCCATTCCTGAAAACGGGTGTGGAATTGCTGGATTTGCCGGGAACCAATGACCGCGAAGAACAGGATAATTTGGTTCGGGATAAATTGCTAACGGCTGATTTGGTTGTGCAGGTTTTAGATGCTCGCAAATTGATGACTTTAGGGGAACGGGAGAACTTAAGAGATTGGTTGAGCGATCGCAACATCAACACTGTACTCTTTGTTGCCAATTTTCTCAATCTACTCGAACCAGACGAGCAAAAACAAGTATACAATCGGTTGTTGTTTGTTGCCGAAAGTTTTCGCTCCAACTTGCCGAACAATATCAGCAATATCTACCGCGTCGATGCTTTGCCGGCTTTGAGGGCGAGGCTGAAAGGAGATGTGGCGGCCGCCCAAACTACAGGAATTGCCAGCTTTGAATCGGCTTTGCAAAGTATTGTGGCAGCTCAACAGGAACAACTAGCAGTTAAATTGCCCAGAATTGAAACTATAGCTACTAAAATTTGCCAATCTCTCCGAACCAAAGCTGAAACTGTCGCTGCAGAAATAGCTGCAGCTCAAAAAAAGCACAAAGACAAAATTGAAATTAAACAAAAAGCAGAAAAATTGATATTAAAAGGCTTTCACGCCAGCGTTTCCGATTTCGAGATTTGGCTTTACCAGCCGACACTTTTGCAGCGCTATCAATCGGAAATGGCCCTGTCGCTCCAGGAAGGAAGTTTTGACGCGTGGAACCTAAAATTTCAGCGAGAGGTGTTGAAGCAACAGCAAACGATCGCAGAATGGGTAAATAAAGCTTGCGAATTCTTTGACAAAGAACAGCCGATCGCACTTTTGATTTCGTTTCCTCCATCCCCACAAGTCACCTTACCGGAACCGCCACCACCTCCAGCTCAAAAGTCGATCGAGGGCGAAGTGGCTCCAGTGGCGATCGCCACTGGCTTAGGTTGGCTGCTGGGCGGGCCTGTGGGGGCCGCAGTAGTCGGCGGTGCTAGCTATATTTTGAATAAAAGAACGGGGTATGAAAATCCGCCTGAATCGTCAGAAGCTTATCTAAATCAAGTAACGGAAATTTGCAGCGAGGCTGCTAAAAACTATCTCGCTCGCTTCAGTACCGATACTTTTTCCATGCTGCAACACTACAAGGAAATCGCCGAAAAAGTTATCTGTTTTCAAGAGAGCAAAGAGCCGCTACAGACCAATATTCAGCAATATCAGATACAGTTAATCAATAATTTGTTAGAAAATATCGAATCATCCCTTCAAATGACCAAATCTGTAATTAACGGCAAATGATCCGAACCGCCATGGCGGCCAGTATTAATTTTTAAAACAGCAATTTATTTGCTGACTAAAAACTGATATATCGGAATATAAACCAGCGGCATAAACGTCAGTCAAGTCGGTAAAAACTGAGATGTTGCACCGTCAATAAGCCTTTTATTTGGGCAGTGGAAACTTGGCTGATTTGCCCATCAATCGTCCCCTATGTCCGGTAAGCAACAATCAGGCTGGGATGGTTCGCGCCCATAGAGATCGAATCTGCAAAGCAAGTTGCGGCCGGATTAGGACTAGCTGAACCCAGCAAAGAAATCATTCCGAATCACGGAAAAAGTTCACCGGCACTCAGCATTGAGAATATGCCCAAGAACTCGCTCAAATGTTCCTTTAGACAGTCCCATAACTCAAGCACCTCCAACCAAGGCTAGAGCAAAGATTGCTTCTAGCTCTTTAGGATTATTTCTGTGACCTACTTTGATAGAGGCTTTTTGCATCTGTTCCTCTATTACTGTGAGTAAGTCGTAGTTATTTGTTAAAGGAGACATTTATGGGTATCACCAGACGCGATTTGTTAAAAGTAACTTCTGCTTCGGGTTTGGTTGCAGCAGGGCTGGCTGCTTCCGAAGGGTTTTTCCAACCTTTGTTAGCTCAAGATGAACCGACCCAAGTATACGCTGAAAGTGCAGTGGCCCAAGGTCAAACTCAAAGCGGCGAGATGAGTTACAGGACCCTGGGACGCACGGGAGAGCGAGTGTCTGCGATCGGCTTAGGGGGACACCATATCGGACGCATTCGAGAGGAGCAAGAAAGTATTAAGCTCATCCGCAGTGCGATCGACCGCGGCATCAATTTTATGGACAACTCCTGGGATTATCACAACGGGCGCAGCCACCGATGGATGGGACAAGCGCTCAAGGATGGCTATCGGCAAAAGGTTTTCCTGATGACAAAGATCGACGGTCGCACCAAAACCGCTGCCATGATGCAGATTGATGAGTCACTCTCTGCGTTGCAGACCGATCGCATCGACCTGATGCAGCATCACGAAATTATTCGGATGGAAGACCCCGATCGCATCTTTGCCCCCGGTGGGGCAATGGAAGCTTTGGTGGAAGCGCAGAAAGCGGGCAAGATTCGCTACATCGGTTTTACAGGACACAAAGACCCTGTGGTTCACCTGCGAGTGCTGGAAATTGCCGCTCAAAACAATTTCCGTTTCGACGCGGTACAGATGCCGCTCAACGTGATGGATGCTCATTTTAGAAGTTTTGAGCAACAAGTTCTGCCCGTGTTGGTAAAGAACCAAATCGGTGTGCTGGGGATGAAATCGATGGGCGACCCCTACGTGCTTAGAAGTAATACAGTCACCCCGATCGAATGTCTCCACTATGCGATGAATTTGCCTACTTCTGTTGTGATTACTGGCATTGATAGCATGCAACTGCTCGATCAAGCGTTTGAGGCCGCTCGCACGTTTAAGCCGATGGATCGATCGCAAGTTGCGGCGATGCTGGCTCGCACGCGCGCAGCGGCTGCAAAAGGGCAATACGAACCGTATAAAACTACCAACCAATTTGACAGTACCGCAATGAACCCATCCTGGCTAGGATGAGCGCTTTTGTATTCAACAGCACATCTAGACTTGAGGCCGAACAAATTGTTACTTTTAGGACTAAGGACAACTGGCACACCCTCATCAACTTTTAGGGTGCGTTTGACATGGATTATGAACGGATTCTCAAGACTTCCCGATAGTAGAGCACCTTACTAATTTAGGGCTAAGGCCAACTGGCACACTCTAATCGACTTGTAGGGTGTTAGTTCGCCTTAGTTCTATAGCAATCCTAAATGATTCAGATAAATTTGTAGGGGTAGTGCCTTTCTTTGCCTACCCCCTATCTATCGGGCAACCACGGGGGGATTGCCCGTACAATAATTATGCAAATGATGCGAGGATTGCTATAAGTAAATCAATAATTTGTTAGAAAATATCGAATCCTGGCTTCAAAGGACTAAATCTGTAATTAACGGCAAATGATCCGAACCGACATTGCCGCCAGTACGAATCTTCAAAACACCAATTTCTTTGCTGACTAGAAAGTGATCGATGGGAATATAAGCCAGCGGCAGAAAAGTCGGCCAAGTCGGTAAAATGCCAAAGCCCGATCGCGCATTTCGCAGTTTTGCGGTTTTTACCATATTTTTGTAGAACGGCGACCACATTGTGGTATTGAAATCCCCAACCACAACCAGCGGATTTTTTACTTGGGCTGCATACTCGCCGATGGCTGCTAGCTGTTTATTGCGATCGATAAAACTCTGCTGTTTTATCGGCACAGTCGGATGAACAAGAATCAGAGAAATGATTTTACCTTGAAATTTCACATCCACCAACAAGCTTTTTCTTCCCTGAGAAAAGGCTTTAACAGAAGCATTTTCTAAAGGCAGCTTGCTGTATATTGCACTGCCAAAATGCTCCGATTCTTGCTGGTTAGAATAGTAAGGAAACATCTCGCTTAAAACCGATAACTCTTTTGCCCAAGATGTGCTGACTTCGACAAAAACCGCGATATCGGGTTGTTCTGCTTTAACCAGCGATATCACATCAGAATATCGTCGGTTACCCGTTAAAACATTTGAATGCAAAATCCGCAAATTTTGCCCGGGAGGAGCTCCTGCAAATGCTGGCGCTGGAAAATACCAAGGAACAATTTCCGCCAAATTAATGATAATGCAAAAGGCGCTCACCAGCAACCATCTTTTTTTTGAGCGCACCAGAGCGAAGAATATAAAAGTAGAGAAACCAACCAGCACATATTGTAGTTTAAAATGAGAACTCAATTCAAAAAAAATGTTAAATTTTCCCAAATAACCGACTATTGAAAGCAGGGTATTTACAGTTGCTGCGATAACAAAAAATTTTAAAATTACGTGCTTCCAGGGAATATTTTTGTTGTTGCTGCTGTGCATCACCGCCCATTTGAGCTTGATTTTAAGGTCGTTGGTAATTGGCAATTTATCAATTTCTATTACCAGTTCTTCTGGCTGTTCCAACTCTCGTCGCTGTTGATAAAATCTCACCAGCCAGCTATCTACCACAAAATAACTGAAATAATTCGCAACACATCCTACAAATACCAACACACCTAAACCCATCGGCATACCAAAGGGACCGCCTACTTTGACCAAACCCGACCAAAAGGCTCCATCACCTGTTTTACCTGTAGCTACTATGGCTATAAATAGCATGAAAGCAGGCAATCCGAGCGTGATTGTGTTTCGGATGAGATAGTCCATTATACAATTTTAGATTTTAGATTTTAGATTTTAGATTGGGAATGAATCATGCAGTTTTTAGGGCCATGCACACCCTACCTATTGACTTAAGAGCGACTTGACAAAATCGGGATACTCCTTAAATTTCATAGATTTCTAATTTAGATTTTAGATTTTAGATTGGGAATGAATCATGCAGTTTTTAGGGTCATGCACACCCCACCTATTGACTTAAGAGCGACTTGACAAAATCGGGATACTCCTTAAATTTCATAGATTTCTAACGGTAAGTTGTCGGGATCTCGGAAAAATGTAAAGCGTTTGTCGGTAATTTCGTCAAGGCGAACTTGTTCTACTTCTACTTGTTGGGATTTTAAGTAAGCAACTGATACTTCTATGTCCTCAACTGCAAAAGCTAAATGTCTTAAACCGCAAGCTTCAGGATTGTTAACTCTTTCAGGAGGATGGGGAAATGAGAAAAGCTCGATGGTGTCGCCGTTTCCGACTCGCAAATCTAGTTTGTAAGAATTCCTCTCGGTTCGGAAAGTTTCTTTGATAATGGAACATCCCAATACTTCTACATAAAATTTCTTCGATGCTTCGTAATTCGAGCAAATAATCGCCACATGATGTATTGCTTTTATTTTCATCTTTAAAAAGTTAGTTGCGTTTTTCTGAGATGCTCACCATTCTCAATAAGCTGTTTATGAACAGGCTTTCCGGCCTGTTCCACAAAGAGTGAATTTTCTTGTGGAACAAGCCGGAAAGCCTGTTAAGCGAGAATGGTGCAAGATGTGAGGTTTTTTCAACAGCACAGCACGCTATTGACAATTATATTTGACGATCGCAGACTCCGCCACCAACCCTGCTAAATTCAGGACGTGAAGCGGAGCTATCCCGAAGGGAATCGTCCTGAATTTTCCCCCGCCCAAATCTTAATCTGAAAAATTTCTGCTTCAAAAGCACCCTACTTTGATAAAATGAGAGTTTTGCAGTCAATCACCCAATTTGCATCTCAGGAAACAAGCACTATGGCCCGTATGTATTACGACACCGACGCGAACCTAGACCTCTTAGCCAACAAAACGATTGCTATCATCGGCTACGGTTCCCAAGGACACGCCCACGCCCTCAACCTCAAAGACAGCGGCATGAATGTCGTTGTCGGTTTGTATCCCGGTAGCAAATCTGCCGCCAAAGCAACCGACGCGGGTTTAACAGTTCACCCGGTAGACAAAGCAGCCGCCGCCGCTGACGTCATCATGATTTTATTGCCCGATGAAGTTCAAAAAACCGTTTACAAAGAACAAATCGAACCGAACCTTTCAGAAGGAAATGTTTTAGCATTTGCTCACGGTTTTAACATTCACTTCGGCCAAGTTGTTCCCCCGGACACTGTAGACGTAGTAATGGTTGCCCCCAAAGGCCCCGGACACTTGGTGCGGCGGACTTACGAACAAGGGGAAGGCGTTCCGAGTTTGTTTGCAGTATATCAAGATGCTTCCGGTCAAGCGCGCGATCGGGCAATGGCCTATGCTAAAGGTATCGGCGGCACCAGAGCAGGCATCCTTGAAACCACTTTCCGCGAAGAAACAGAAACCGACCTTTTTGGCGAACAAGTAGTTTTGTGCGGCGGTTTGAGCGCATTAATTAAAGCTGGATTTGAAACTTTAGTTGACGCCGGATATCAACCGGAATTAGCTTATTTTGAATGTTTGCACGAAGTTAAACTTATCGTTGACTTAGTAGTAGAAGGAGGCCTCGCCAAAATGCGCGACAGCATCTCCAATACCGCAGAATACGGCGATTTAACTCGCGGCCCCCGCATCGTCACGGATCAAACCCGCGCCGAAATGCGCAAAATTCTCAGCGAAATTCAATCCGGCCAATTTGCCCGCGAATTCGTTCTGGAAAACCAAGCCGGCAAACCGGGCTTTACCTCCATGCGCCGTCGGGAAGCCGAACATCCTATTGAAGAAGTTGGTAAAGATTTGCGAGCTATGTTTAGCTGGTTGAAAAAGCACGCTTAATCAATTTTAGATTTTAGATTTTAGATTTTAGATGGGAGGACAAACCTACAGCGTATTCCAGGTTTATGAAGCAGAACGGCCCGGTTTCCTGTCCCTACGGCGGGGATAGATAGGCGGGTGTCGTTCGTAAACGTGGAATCTGCTGTAAAACAGTCCTGGACGCAGAACCTCTATCTGTAGGGTGCGCACGCAGCACCTTACCGCTGGGAACAAAATCTAAAATCTCAAGTTTAATCGATTACAGATTAGAGATTGGATAAAAAATCTCTAATCTAAAATCTCCAATCTAAAATCGTACTGTTGGGTTAAGCTTCGCGAAACCCAACCTACAAGAAAATAGCTAGGTATTGTTAGAGAAATCGGGTTTCTAGCTGGTAGCTCAAAACTAGGGAGTGGCACTAGGACTTTTTTCCAATTTCTCAATTTGCCGTTGCCTTTGCTCGTTGTTATCTCTTGGCCTCAGCCACTTGGGCCACAACCCGACGAAGAACTTTCGACTTGCCACGCTAGTCTCTCTTACAGGTTTGGGCAGAAAAGTTAAAGTGTCACCGTAAAGGGTAAACAGCGCTATAAACAGAATCAACAGCGGGATAAGATTTTTTTTAGGCATCGCAGTTTGGGAGTATAGTTTGTGAATGCGCTTTGTTATATTTTGCCCTTGCACGGACAAAAAATATCAGCAAGGGCTAAAGAATAAAAATAGGCCCCTGGGCGAAGTGGGCGGGCATACAAAAGGCAAGACTGCTAGTCGTAATATCGTTTCCGCTGACATCGCAATCATAATTTTCTGAGTGCAGTGGCAGCGTCACCCTTGGCTGCGCCCTCTCAGGAGCGATCGTCCGGCTCGCACTCAAGTATAATTCTGATGTTACTTTATTTGATATTACTACAAGTTTTAATCATTACCTAATGACTCATGACTCATGACGGTTGACTGTTGACGGTTGACTGTTGACGGTTGACTGTTGACGGTTGACTGTTGACGGTTGACTGTTGACTGTTGACTGTTGACTGATGACGAATGACTAATAACTAATGACTCATATCATGTCTTATCGATTAACCATAATATCCCGGTCGGGGCGGGTTTTTGAGATGGGAGATTGTTGGCAGGTATTGTTGGTTAACCCGCCCCTACAAAAATCGCGGTTCCTCGACCGGACATGAGATCGTGACTAATGACTAATGACTAATGACTAATGACTAATGACTAATGACTAATGACTACTTATGCCCTTGAATAAAAGTTTGCAGGATTGCATTAGTTTCCGGGGTAATTTCTGTTACCAGCCGCACCGGAATTGCATGGGTCGAAGCAAATTGCGCGTATTCTGGCGTTAGAAAGACTGCATATGTTTCAGCTTCAGCAGTCAGTTGAGCGGCCGTAGCCAAACTTACAGCTTTAATATAATTGCGTATGCTAATAGCTTTGTCGCCGACAAGTTCATCGCCGGCAATTACTGTGCTAGGTCGGCGAAATTGACCTAAAGTTGTACAGGGATCTTTGACGCTTAAGTGGGTTCCTCCTATAAAACCGACTAGCCATTTAGGAGAGGGAATTTTCGGAAAGCCGGCAATTTGTTCTACTAAGGCGGGAGTTGTTTTGTCTGCTGAAGATGCTACTATTAAGGTGGGAATTTGAATTGCACTCAAACCCCTTTCTCCAAATAATAATGATGTGGTAGGATTCATGGCGATCGCCCTTTTAATCCTCGCATCCCGCAATTGATAACGTTCTGCGGGCAATCCGGCCGCCGCGCACTGAATGCCTTCGCCCAAGCTGAACCCAATCAAATCCCCCTGACACCTGTGTTTGAGTCGGTTCAATTGCAGTTCGGCGCCGGCTAAGGACAAGGCTGTGGCTCCGCCCAAGGAATAGCCAATTACTATCGATCGGTCGATCGCGATTTTCCCCTGGAAAGTATCATCAGTTTGGTTCAATTTTGTCAGTTCGTCGAGCACAAAACTGATGTCTTTGGGACGGTCTAAAAACTCTTGAGGAGCTAGCAAGGCACACTTACCCGCTATCGCAGCATTGGTGTTCGTTTCATTGCTTCCGGGATGTTCTAAAGCAGCTACCACATAGCCGTAAGACGCCAAATGCTCGGCTAAATAGCGCAACTCCTTGCGTACAGAACCCAAACCGTGAGAAAAGACGATCGTCGGTTTGTCGGCCCTGGCAGCTCTCGACCAGTACACATCAACCGGAATGCGCCGATTGCGGGCGCTATCGTTCAAATCTAGCGCCCGTACCCGCACCGAATTAGGTCCAGCTTTGGTGGGATCGAAAGGCAGGTTCAGGGCAGGTTTAACCGCTGCTAACTGAGGTGCGATCGCCGCCATAAACCGCTGAGTTTGCCAAAAACTTACGTTCAAATTTCCCAAAACCGAGAAAGCTCGAGGGAGATCCACCACTATCCGCGAGCTCGGATAAGATTCAAGGAAACTCAATACCGATAAGCCGGAGGGCGCGTTCGCTCCCTGCACCAGAGCCGCTCGCAGCGCTTCCACACCGGCACCGTCGCGCCTGGGTATGACTGTACTCAAATCCGTCAGGATCGCAGTCCCGATGGCCGTATTTAGCAAGTTGGTCAGGGCGACTACATTTAGGGGAATTTTTGCTTGCAGTGCTCGAACGATTTGACTGCGCTGTTCGGAGGACAGGAGATTGGCGTAAGCTTGCAGTTTTTGGGGGACTTTTCCTGTTTCCGCGAGTTCGCGCAAATCTGCAACTGATATTGATAATTTTAAAATACCTTTTCGGACAACAACAACCGTTTCTGCAGGTTTTACAGGGGATGTCACAGCACTGAAAGTGTCGGTAGCGATCGAACCCAAAACACTCACCACCGAAGAAAACCATCTGAAAGCTGGTCTGATGCTCATTTTTACCCTATTGAACTAGAGAGACTAGATCGCGATCTTCTCAAAATTGTCCTATATACTGAGAAATTATCTCGCTCCGGGTGCGAAAGGCTTTGCCTTTGGGTATATTTAATTGCCGATCGATAATGCTTCTATTGCCTACTTACAGTTAAATCTCGACTTCTAGAACTTATTAGCGATCATTGTCAAGCCCAGATAGCCATTTGGCTTGAGGCACTAAGCGCAATTGCGGTTGACATAATATTTTGTGTTAACTAGAATATGCCATTAAACCCTCTCCTATCGTTTCCGCCGAAATCGGAATCATAATTTTTCCAGTGCAGTGCCATCGTCGGGTTTGCATCATATCGTTTGCGCAGGCATAAGAAAAAATATACTTACCTCAGCTATCAGCATGATGTCAATGAATACCTTGATACTTCCCGGTTACCAAATCAGCGCCCCTATCTCCGACGGCTTGAATACCTGCATTTACCGAGGCATTAGAGAATCTGACGAACAACCAGTCATCATCAAAATCCTCAAGGCCGAATTTCCCACCCTAGAAGAAATTACCCGCTTAAAAAACGAATATAAAATCACTCAGCATTTACACGTAGAAAGCATCGTCAAATCTTACAGCCTCGAAACATCTCAAAACCGTTTCGCCCTGATTTTAGAAGACTTTGGCGGCCAGTCCCTCAGCCAAATCCTCTCAAAAAGACTTAACTTAACAGCATTTTTAAACATTGGCATTCAACTAACTTCAGCACTCAACTCACTCCATCAAAACTGCATTATTCACAAAGATATAAAACCCTCCAATATTATCATCAACCTGGACACAGAAACTGTCAAAATTAACGACTTCAGCGTCGCTTCGCGGCTGAGTCAAGAAAACCCCCAAATTAACAGTGCTAACTTAGTTGAGGGTACAGTAGCCTATATGTCTCCCGAACAAACGGGGAGAATGAACCGCACCTTAGATTATCGCAGCGATTTCTATTCCCTCGGCGTGACATTTTACGAAATGCTGACAGGCGAATTGCCGTTTAACAGCACGGATATTTTGGAACTCGTTCACTGTCACATTGCCAAACATCCCGTGCCGCCTTGTGAATGCAGAAGAAATGCAGAAAATAGCGATAAAATTCCCCAAGTCGTTTCTGATATTGTCATGAAGCTTTTGGCTAAAAATGCCGAAGATAGGTATCAGACAGCAGAAGGGATCAAGGCAGATTTAGAAAAGTGTTTGAATTCTTGGCAGACAACAGGGGAAATTGTTGATTTTGTACCGGGAGAGTGGGATCGCTCGGGACAACTTTCAATACCTCAAAAACTCTACGGGCGAGAAGCTGAAGTCGATCGCCTACTCGCTGCTTTTGAACGAGTCAGCGGCATTGACGAGCAACCACCGCCAGAAAATGCGGAAAATCTAGCTGCTGGTTCGCAAAGCGAAATAGTCCTAGTTTCCGGTTATTCTGGGATTGGCAAAACCGCGGTTGTTAATGAAGTTCACAAGCCAATTGTCCGACAGCGCGGCTATTTTATTAAGGGCAAATTTGACCAATTTAAGCGTAACATTCCTTATGCAGCTTTGATTCAAGCTTTCCAGTCATTAATCGGGCAGTTACTGACTGAAAGTGCCGAAAAATTCCAAGCTTGGCGGGAAAAATTAGCGGCGGCTTTGGGTGCAAACGGTGCAGTTATTGCTGAGGTGATTCCTGACATTGAGCTAATTATTGGCAAACAGCCGGAAGTGCCGCAATTGGGACCTGCCGAATCTCAAAATCGCTTTAATCGAGTCTTTCAAGAGTTTATCGGTGTCTTCACCGATCGAACACACCCGCTGGTCATTTTTTTAGATGATTTGCAGTGGGCTGATTCGGCATCGCTGAATTTAATGCAATTGTTGGTTGGCGATTCGGAAAGCCGATACCTGCTTTTTATCGGTGCTTATCGGGATAATGAAGTTAATCCGACTCATCCGCTCATCCAGGCGATCGAGCAAATTGAAAAAACTGGCACTCCTGTTCATCATATCGTCTTGCAACCGTTCGATTTCGGCATTGTCTACAAATTACTCGCCGATACCCTCACCGTTAACGACAAGCTGGGATTCCTGGCTGATTTAATCTTTCACAAAACTGGCGGTAATCCCTTTTTTATCACGCAACTGTTGCAAGCGCTTTATCAAGATAATCTGCTAAAGTTTGATTTTAACAGCGGTTGTTGGCAGTGGAATTTAGAGGAAATTCAGGCGATCGGTATTACTGATAAAAGCGTCGTGGAACTGGTAGCCAGCCGCATCGAAAAACTGCCAGAAACCACGCAAGAGGTATTAAAATTGGCGGCTTGCATTGGCGATACATTTAACCTCGATGTCTTGTCAATTGTCAACGAACAATCCCATGCGCAAGCAGCTAGCGCACTCTGGGCGGCGCTGCAAACTGGATTGGTTCTCCCGTTGAGCAATGCTTACAAGATTCCGCTGGTTGGAGGCTGGGGATCGGACAATTTGCGATCGGTCCTTTCTGCTTCCCAATCCAAGATTTCCTACAAATTCCTACACGACAGAGTGCAGCAAGCAGCTTATTCTCTGATTCCCGACGGCGAAAAGCAAGCAACGCACCTAAAAATCGGTCAACTGCTACTCAACAATACTCCCGCCTCTGAGATTGAAGAAAATGTCTTTGATATTGTCAACCAACTGAATGTCGGCGTTGAATTTCTCACCGAAAAGTCCGAAAAATATGAACTAGCAAAACTTAATCTGATGGCTGGGAAAAAAGCTAAAGCATCCAATGCTTACGAAGCTGCTGTCAGATATTTGAATGTCGGTTTGGGACTCATCAATTCCCTTGGCGCGGGAAGTGTAGGGGGGTCAAGTTGGGAGACTGATTATGACTTGACGCTGAATCTTCACGTAGAAGCAGCGGAGGCGGAATATCTCAATACTAACTTTGGGCGATCGCAAGAATTAGCAGATATCGTGTTGGAACAAGCTACAAACCTGCTCGACCAAGTTAAAGTTTACGAACTGCAAATCCAGTCTTATTTGTCTCAGAACCAGATGATTGAAGCCATTAATACTGGTTTAAAAGCTTTGGCCATGTTGGGAATTTCCCTATCTGAAATCCCCCGAGAGGGTTTGGCTGGAATTAAGTTATCTCAGCTTGATGAAATCGAGAAATTTCCGGTAATGACTGATGACTATGAGTTAGCCACAATGCGGATAATCTCGGCTGTTCTTTCTCCTATTTTTATTGCAAAATTAGAACTATTGCCACAAATTATCTTCACCATGGTTAATTTTTCTATGGAACGGGGTAATTCAGCACTTGGGGCGATCGCCTATAGTTGGTACGGCTTGCTGCTGGCTGGGGTATTGGGAGAGATAGAGGCTGGATATCATTCTGGAAAGCTAGCTTTGAAGCTATTAGACCAATTCAAATCTAAACAACTTAAATGCCAGGTTTATACCACATTTAACGCTTTGATCCGGCACTGGAAAGAACATACCAGAGAGACGATTTTACCTTTAAAAGAGGCGATGCAAAGCGGCTTAGAAACAGGAGATTTAACTTATAGCATTTATGCTGGTTACAACATTTTAATCGGTGCGTTTTTGATGGGAGAACCGCTAAATACTGTCGAACAAAAACAATTGCAATGCTTGATTTTAGCACGGCAACTAAAACAAGAACATTCGATAGACTTAGTTGAAACATGGGGACAGCTTCTTTTGAACTTACAACAAAACTCCGCAAATCAATTTCAGGTGACCGATGAAAAAGTTAATGAACACGAAATGTTGCATCGACTTAAAACAACCAATAACAACCTGGGGATTTTTAATTTTTATCTTGGTAAAATGCTGAGTTATTACTTATTTAAAAATTCCGAAAAAGCAGTAGCCAACGCATCTTTAGCTGCCGGATATGCACAAGTAGTAATTGGCTTTTCGATCGTCGTCACGCACAATTTTTACTATTCCCTGGCCCTGCTCGCTGTGTATCCAACTGCTGACAGTGCAGCACAAGAAAAACACTTGATGCAAGTAGCAGCAAATCAGGAAAAAATGCAGAAATGGGCGCACCACGCCCCCATGAATTACCAGCACAAATACGACCTGGTAGAAGCCGAAAAAGCGCGTGTTTTTGGGAAAAATTGGGAAGCAGCAGATTATTATGACAAAGCCATTCAAGGAGCAAAAGAGCAGGGATACATCCAAGAACAAGCACTCGCAAACGAACTTGCCGCCGAGTTTTATTTGTCTTGCAACAAAGACAAAATCGCTCAAGTCTATCTCACAGAATCTTACTACGGTTACATCGCCTGGGGAGCGATCGCGAAAGTCAAAGATTTAGAAGCCAGATATCCCCAATTAGTCGCCCAAACCCTCAACCGAGGAACCAAAACCGACGATTTAAAAGTCACCGCGACGACAACAAGCACTAACAGCGATTTTAGCAATGTCTTAGATATAGGCACATTCATCAAAGCATCTCAAGCTATTACCAGCGAAATTGTCCTGGATAAATTGCTTGCCCGTTTAATCAAAATTTTGTTAGAAAATGCCGCAGCTCAAAAAGCAGTGCTGATGCTTTACAAAGATGGCAATCTTTTTATACAAGCTACCTGCAATGCAGAGGAAAATCAAGTTAATGTCTTGCAATCCCTTGCGGTTGAACTCAGTCAAAATTTGCCCTTATCCATTGTAAACTATGTTGCCCGGACTCAAAAAAATTTGGTTTTAAACAATGCAGCCTCAGACGGATTGTTTACCGAAGATCCGTATATTTATAGCTATAAGCCTAAGTCAATTATTTGCAATCCAGTCACTTATCAGGGCCAACTCACAGGCATTCTTTACCTGGAAAATAACTTAGCAGTAGCTGCATTTTCTCCCGAAAGATTGGAAGTTTTAAATTTGCTCACTTCTCAAGTTGCTATCGCCCTCGAAAATGCCATACTCTACGCGCAAGAACAAGAAAAGTCGCAGCAACTCGAACAATCTTTGCAGAAATTGCAGCAAACCCAAGCTCAACTCGTGCAAACGGCAAAAATCTCAAGCTTGGGGCTGTTGGTAGCAGGAGTTGCTCACGAAATCAATAACCCCGTGGGCTTTATTGCCGGCAATCTCCACCACGCTAATGCTTATGTCCAAGACTTGATTTCCCTTGTCAATCTTTACCAACAGCATTATCCGCATCCAATGCCGGAAATTGCAGAAGCAGCAGAGGAAATTCAACTCGATTATCTAACCGAAGATTTGCCGAAAATGCTGGGTTCCATGCAGTTAGGAACCGATCGCATCCGCGATATAATGCAATCATTGTGCAACTTCTCGCGAATTGACGGCATCGAGAAAAAACCGGCCGACATTCACGCAGGCATCGACAGCACGTTGATGATTTTGCAGCACCGCTTGAAAGCAAAAGCGAAACGTCCAGCAATTCAAGTGATTAAAGAATACGGCAACTTGCCTTTGGTTAAGTGTTACAGCGGCCAACTCAATCAGGTGTTTATGAACTTGCTGGGAAATGCGATCGACGCTTTGGATGAGTCAAATGGATCTCGCACTTATGCTGAGATGGAACGCCATCCTAATATTATCCGCATTTCCACCGAAGTTAAACAAGAAGGAAAAGGTGAAAAAATCGCTTCTTTTGCAGTGATTCGGATTAAAGATAATGGGGCTGGGATCGCTGAAGCAACGCGGTGTAAAATGTTCGATCCGTTTTTTACAACCAAACCACAGGGGAAAGGTACGGGATTGGGACTCTCGATTAGCTATCAAATTGTTGCCGAAAAACACGGTGGGGCGATCGAGTGTATTTCCGAACTGGGAAAAGGTGCGGAATTTGTCCTAACAATTCCGTTGAATTAGGATTAAATCTTAACCGCAAATAGACCTCTTGCAAAAGTCAAAAACTCACCCCCCTCAGTCCCCCCTTGTTAAGGGGGGAAGCCTGAAAAATTAGGCTCCCGGACCGCGACTTCGGGGAGGGTTGGGGAGGGGTCTGGTGCATTTTTGCAAGAGGTCTAATGAATGCCGATTCATAATATGAAATCCGTTAGCATCGGAATAGTAAATTCGAGTTCACGGTTGACGGTTGACTGTTCACTGTCAACCGTCAACCGTCAACAGTCAACATCATTCCGGTGTAACCGGAAATGATATAACATCCTCTGCGGTTAAAATATTCCTCAAGATACAGGAAAATAAACAACAAGCATCGAAATATTTGGGTGAGCCCGGGCAATCGCTTCCGGTTCTTTGAGAGTTCCGGGTTTTTCCCACAAATTCTGTTGCTGAGAAATTGTGGTTAAAATCAGCAAATCGTGTTCTAACAACTGCTGCGAAACTAACTTGATAAAATTTCCCCGCACCCGATTTACTGGTATCTCAGAAAAAATTTCTACCTCCGACGCACTTTTGTGGCTTTTTTCCCGTTGTGTAGCCACCAACACCACTTGCAAAGTCGCCTTGAGTTCCTCGGCCAAACTCTTAGCAATATCCACCGTTTCCTGAAATCCAAACCGAGTCAACTCGCTGTCAGTTACCGCCAAAATAACTCTGGCTGTATTCTGGATAGGATTGGGAAATCTCGCAATCAGTACGGGTACGGGCGATCGCCTTACCACATTGTCAATGATGCTGCCAAAAAAATTGTCGCGAGTCGTGGAAAATCCCTTCCAACCGCAAACTATTAAACTAGCCTCGCGTTCGGTTGCACTCCGCAGAATTCCGCGATCGATCGCATCATCTATCCTCGCGATCGGTTCAACCGCACAAGCAGCAGCATGGGCGACAGTTTCTGCAGCAGCCAAAAGTTGAGTTTGCTGCATTTTATCTGCGGGCGAAATTGCTTCCCCGCGATCGGACAAAATATGCAGGGGCAGCAAAGTTCCCTGAGATGTTTTTGCTAAAATCAAAGCCAAACGCAGCAAATTATCTTCCGTATTCGGATTAGCAACAGGCACTAAAACTCGCTCTCCCCATCCATTCTTTCCCGAACTAGCAGCCGGCAAACTCGACCCCGGCTGCTGCATTTGTTGACCCCACCGAGATACAATCCAAGGAGAAGCGACACAAGTTACTAAAATCATGGCAATGATGCCGTTCACCGTTACGCGATCGACCAATTTAATGTCAAAAGCAACCGTAATCGCCGCCAAAGTAGAAGCAGCTTGAGCACCAGAAAGGCCGAACATTACCATAATGCTTGGAAACTCAAAACCAAATAATTTCCCCGGTATCCAAGCTGCCAAAAACTTGCTCACCACCTCTGCTAAAATCATCACCGCCGCCACCAACAAAGACTGCGGCTGCTTTACCAAAATTAGCGGGTCAATTAACATCCCCACAGAAATCAGAAAAAACGGCACAAACAGCGTATTGCCAATAAACTCAATCCGATTCATCAGGGGACTCATTTTGGGAATAATTTGAGTAATGGCAATTCCCGATAAAAATGCACCAATAATTGCCTCAATTTCAATGAGTTCGGCTGCGTAAGAAACTAGAAATAGGGTAGCCAATACAAATATAAATTCTGCATTCTCGTCGTGTCCGAATTTCTTAAAAAACCAGCGACCGATTTTGGGAACTCCCCACAAAGTACCAAAAGTGTAGATAACAAGAGATGGAATGAGAAACAGCCAAAATTCGAGAGTGAGATTTCCTTTGAAAGCTTTGACAACAATTGCCAGCACCAACAGCCCCAACACATTTGTAATTAAAGTCCCCCCCAAAGTCGCAGTAATAGTCTGAGTTCGCATCAATCCCAATTTGCTGAGAATTGGCAGCGCTAAAAGTGTGTGCGTAGCGAAACAAGAAGCGACTAAAATTGCAGCCAGCCAGCTATATCCCAACAGCAGCATCGCTCCTGTCCCCAATATCATCGGCAGCGAAAAAGTAGCCAGCCCAAATATGACAGCTTTGTCCGCATTGAGTTTGAGGTCGTCGAGGCTAGTTTCCAGTCCTGCTAGGAACATTAAAAACAGCAATCCTACTGTACCTAACAAAACAATAGTAGCGTCCCGTTGCAGCAAATTGAGACCGTTTGGCCCGACAATTACGCCAGCAATAATTAAACCGACTATTCCCGGCAGTCGCAAACGCTCAAATAACAGCGGCGCGAGTAGCATGATTGCTAAAAGAACTAGAAAAACGGGAACGGGAGCGGTAATCGGGCCGGAAGTTAACATAAATTTTACCCTAAATATTGGCAGCGGAGTGCTACCCTATTTAAAATAAAATAATCAAAATATTTATCAATCTAAAGAGGTATTATCAATAATTGACAGCGTAAATTATTAATAAGTAGGACTGGGCAGTAGAAACTCTGTTTATTGGTAAAACATGGGTTTGATGACAATAAATTTATGAAAAAAGCCGGGTTTCTAGTTCCCGGCGCCCAAGTTTTGATTGGGAATAATACCCAAAAAAAAGGTAAACGTGCTTTTATCCCTTGCTCTTGTCTATTTAAAATCTAAAACCGGGAAAGGTTTCGCTGCTTCCATCTGCGCTGCTAAAGCAATTAAAGTTGCTTCCGCCGCGGGCCGCCCGATAATTTGAATTCCCACGGGCACACCGTTGCTATCTAAAATGGCAGGAAGTGCGATCGCGGGCAAACCGCTAGCATTAAACGGCGGACAAGGAGCAATCCAATTAATAATCCGCTGCAAAGCTTCTTCACAACTCAAATCCGCCCACTCCCCAACCCGGATTGGCGAGTGCAGATAAGTCGGCAAAACTAACACATCAAATTTTTCAAAGAATCCCACAATCCGCCGTGAAATAACCTGCATTTGATTTACCGCCCGCAAATATTCCCCAGCCGAAATAGTTCTTTCTAACAGCCAGCGATTCATCGGTTGCAAAGCAGGGCCTGGAATGCCGCTTGCCGCCGCCCCAGACTGCCAAATTGCGATGAACGGTTCGATTAAACCCGTAAAATCCGGGCATCCAGGTTCGACATCGTGACCCAAATCAGTCAATAATTTTACGGTTTCGAGTACCGCTTGTTGGCAGATAGCATCCGCCTCGCCCACGGGGGGAATATCAGTAGAAAAAGCGATTCGCAGTTTGCCCTGCTTTTGACGGGAAGCTTCTAGAAACGTCGGATTTGAATCTGGGATCCAGTACGGATCGCCTGTTGTGTAGCCTGAAATCACGTCCAAAAGTGCGGCGGCGTCAGCTACAGTGCGCGCCAGTGGGCCGTTTGCAGAAATGCCGCTGAGATGATCTCCGACAGGTGCCCAGGAAACTCGCCCCCGCGAGGGTTTAATGCCCACTAAACCGCAGCAGGAAGCTGGGCCTCGAATCGAACCGCCGCCGTCTGAACCTTGGGCGATCGCGCACAAACCCGCTGCTACAGCCGCCGCTGAGCCTCCGCTGGAACCTCCGGGCGTATAGTCTAAATTCCAGGGATTGCGCGCCGGTGGGAAACCTTCTGGTTCGGTGTAAGGTAATGAGCCAATTTGAGAGGTGGCTGTTTTGCCCAGAATGTTAAATCCCGCTGCTTCGATCCGCCATACCACTGACTCGCTGTAGCTAGATATGTTACCCAGCAAAGCCTGAGTGCCGTAGGTACAGGGAACGCCGGCAACTGGTGTCAAGTCTTTAATCCCGATGGGCACTCCGAAAAAAGGTGGCAATTCCTGTGACTTGTTTAACCCGGCTAGTTGCTCGGTTTGAGATGAGGCCAGGGCGAGCGCTCGATCGGCCGTTACTGTAAAATAACTGCCAAGTTCAGGGTTTAATCGATCGATCCGTTCCAAGTACAGATTGACTATTTCTAAAGGCGACACTTCCCTGGCGCGAATCGACTCCGCCAACTGCAGAGCTGGAGTAAAAGCCCGATCGACACTATTCATCGGTTTAAGTCCTTTATAGTTGACTCTAGTATCTATTTATACTGCTTGCTTGCCCACAAAAATATTTTCTTTAAAAAAAATGTCAAAAGGTGGAAAATCCATATTAAATCATATAGGGAGAGCGATCGCATCCTTCAATTGGCAGGATATTTCCTTAGTAGTGCAGCAGTGTGACCCCATCTTGGGATAGACTGAGTAGAACAGTTAAGCTTTTGTGCAAGACACGCACAATGGCGATCGGCATTGTCCAACTTCCACAAATCCTCTGTTCGAGTCAGCCTTCTCACCAACTTAAGGTAGCGCATATGACACAACAGCCTCCGTCAGCACGTCGCCCGCCGGTACCCGGAGCTCCCCCACCGCCAGGAATGCCCCGCCCTCCAGCTCCAGGGATGCCCCCAAGAGCAGCAGGAATGCCGCCAGCACCGCCGCCGGCACCAGCACCAGCACCGCCGCCGGCACCAGCACCAGCACCGCCGCCGGCACCAGCGCCCCAATCCTCCGCCACACCTAAAGACCCGAAAGCCAGTAACGGCAACACTCCGACTTTGAAAGAGCTAGTCATGCGAGCCAAAGAAGAAGGAGTATCCGACCTTCACCTGGGAGTAAACGAATTCCCTCGCTTCCGCACGCGGGGCGAGATAGCCGACATCGGCTATCCAGAGACGGATTTAGATACGTTTTTTGGCTGGTTGCGCGAGTGCATGAGCGATGAAGAAATTGAAATTTTCCAAAAAAACCTAGACTTTGACGGTGCTTTCGACTTCGGGTTCGTCCGCATTCGGATCAGTTGCATGGACTCCTTGGCCGGGCCGGCGATGGTGCTGCGACTAATTCCTTCCAAAATAATGACACTGGAGGAATTGAAGCTGCCGGAGGTGTTTAAGAAAATATGCGGCTACCACAAAGGGCTGATTTTGGTGACGGGTCCGACAGGTTCGGGTAAGTCTACCACCTTGGCGGCGATGATCGACTACATCAATAAGAATAAAGCGTACAACATCATCACGATCGAAGACCCGGTAGAATTCGTACATGAAAGCAAAAAATCCTTGATCAAGCACCGGGAAGTCGGCAGGCACACCCTCAAGTTTATGAACGCTCTCAAAGGCGCTCTGCGGCAAGACCCGGACATGATGCTAGTAGGAGAAATTCGGGACAGAGAGACGGTGGAAATCGCCCTCAAAGCCTCTCAGACCGGTCACTTAGTTGCAGGAACCCTGCACACCAACAGTGCGATTAAAACCCTGAACCGGATTCTGGATATGTTCGGGCCCGAAGAACAGGAAGCCATACGGGTTTCAATTTCTGAATCCCTAGTGGCGATTATTGCTCAACTGCTGTGCAAAACCACAGACGGGAAGCGGGCTGCTTTCCACGACGTTTTGATCAATACCGACGTGGTTAAGGAATACATTCTGAAGGGTCAGAATGAGGAAATCAATCAAATCATGATCAAAGATACTTATGAAGGCATGACGACGATGAATAAGTCGCTCTACGGTCTTTATCAAGAAGGTCGGATTACTGAAGAACTTTGTGTAGAGAACTCGCCGTTCCCGAACGAAATGGCTCAGATGCTCCGAGGTCGAGTCTAAAGGTCGAGTGTTAACAGTTAACAGTTAACTGTTAACTGTTAAGTTTTATGGGTGTAAGGAATTGAAAGTCGATCGCCCAATATTGCCGGAATTTTTCAAAGGGATTGCGCTATTTACACCGGGGGGAGACTTAATCTATTGCATAGACCCCGGCAAGCAAACTCGGTGGCACTTGCAGTTGTGCGTAGCTCTACAGCAGATCCTCGGTTTGTCGGAACCGCCGCATTTTCTGATACCTTGCTATACCGCAACAGTTGACTGCTGGCCCGATTCAGGCGATCGGCAGGTGCGGGTTGTTGCCGAGGCCTACCCCCCGGTGCTGCGACATCAAACGCTGCTGAATGCCATTTTTGGGACTGGCGACTTAGTGTGGCACCCCCTCCGCGAAGAAATGTGCGAACCGATGGCGATCGCTACTTATCACCAACAATTCCCCGAACTTTGGGAAAATCACGACTTAGTTGTACAGTATGCCAGCTCCGAAGCTCGATCGGACTGGGGCAGTTCGGTAGTACCTCCCTCGTGGTTCGGGCAATCGCAGCAGACGGAGGTTCCCCAACCAACAGCACTCACCCCACCGCCACAAACTCAAGGGTACGTTTTCCGTCTGTTTGTTTCCGGCAGCAACCCCAGCACCGAACGCACCCTCGAAACTTTACACCAGTTCTTAGAGCAATGGCTCGATCGTCCCTACACTTTAAAAGTAATTGATGTTTTGAAACATCCCGAACAAGCTGAGGCAGATCAGATTTCAGCAACTCCTACTTTAATAAAAATCTGGCCGAAACCCGTGCGACGAATTGTCGGCGAATTGAACGATGATGAAAAAATAATGCGGCTGCTGACCTATTCGGAATTTTAGATTGGGGCGATGATTTTTACGATTATTTAATACGGGCGATCGCGGGTTGAGTAGCCCTGGAATTAACAACATCTAGCAATTGGGTTCTGGAGGCAAAAAGTGGTTTGACGCTCAACTTATAGCCCTCAGGTGTTCTTGGACCGTCCACCATAAATAATTAAGTTATGCGTCTCGAGCCTAATTGATGCTGAGGTACTGCACTCGTCGCAAATAATTAGGTTAACTTACTTTGGTTGAAAATTGCGGTAAGGTGCGCCGAAGAGCACCCTACGTTACGACAATCCTGGCAATCACAAGAATTGAGCACCCTGCCTGAAGTGAAAAAGGTCGATCGACTTAATCAGGAAGACAAACATCCGGAGCACACAAACTGGGGAAATCCAAAGTTATGACTTCCAGCGTATCCAACTCAACTCTCCGAATTACATGATTGTTCGTATCAGCCACAAACAAGTGAGACCCGATCGCGCTCAACCCTGAAGGTTCAAAAAATCGAGCCTTGAGACCCTTAGCGTCAACCAAACCTGCTGTACCATCTCCAATCATCGTTCTGCAGGTACCGCCCCGGTGGTCGATCCGCTTAATTTTGTGATTGTAAGTATCAGCAACCCAGAGGTAATTTTGAGCGTATTCAACACCCAAACAGTGCTGCAACCTGACCTCATCACCGCGACCATCTTTATCCCCAAAACCAAACAATTCACCGCTACCGCAGACAGTCCGCACCTTCGGGTCATCATCAATACCCACAGCGCGAATCGAACTAATTTCGCTGTCAGCAACAAACAACTCCGATCGATCCGTAGACAGGCCGCTGGGCTGAGAAAAAGCAGATTCTGCCAGAGGCCCGTCAACACAGGATTCTCGGCCAATACCCGCATAAGTGCCGATCGTACCAGTGTCTAATTGCATTTCCCAAATTTGGTGCGAACCCGCCATTGCAATGAAAAGTCTATGTCCAACTCTTTCTAAATCCCAAGGCGAATTCAATTGCGTTTCTAAACCCTTGCCGCTGCTGGGTGCAATTTCGTGACTTTGTTCGCCTGTACCCGCCAAAGTTTCGACCTGTTGAGTCGTAAAATCAATCTTTCTGAGAGCATGATTTTCCGTATCAGCAACATAGAGAATTTGACTTTCTGCATCAAAAGCCATACCTTGAGGTGCAAAAAACTCAGCCTCCGCAAAGCCCCCGTCCGTTAAACCGGGTTTCCCTGTACCGATGACGTGCAGCACCTCACCTTCGGTAGTGGTTACAACAATTCGGTGATGTCCCGAATCCGCAATAAACAAGCAAGAACCGACCAAGTTTTGTTGAACCGAGTTAGCAGGCCCGGGCAATACACTTTCATCTAGAGTTTCATTATCCTCAGTCATTTCGCCCAAAAGTGCTTGATGTTGTTGAAGCACTTTTGCCTCCGTTGCAGTGATGGCAAATGCCAGCACTTTACCGGGAAAAGCCAGGGGGGTTGATAGAGGTTTGCGCTGCTTTTCTAAGCGGAAACTGAGTTCTTTAAAGTCGATCGCATTTTTATCTTTGTATTCAGCAATTAACTTGTCCACTAGCGCGTCAAGTGCTTCTCTATTGCCTTCCCCGGAAACAAAGCCGACGACATAACTTTCAGGATCGATCACCATTAAAGTCGGCCAAGCACGAACAGCGTAGCTTTGCCAAACTTTCATGCCGCTGTCAACGATTACGGGATGTTCGATATCGTAGCGGAGGATAGCTTGGCGGATGTTTTCTACTTCTTTTTCATTTTCAAATTTGGCCGAGTGAACGCCGATAACCGTGAGGGAATCTTTATATTTTTGTTCCAGGTATTTTAAGTCTGGGAGGACGTGCAAGCAGTTGATGCAGCAGTAGGTCCAGAAGTCGAGGAGGACGACCCGGCCTTTTAGAGATTCAATGGATAAAGGTTTGTCGGTGTTTAACCAGGGGTAGTTTGCGGGGAATTCTGGTGCTCTGACGCGGGGCATGGCATCTCCTTGGTAAGGCGTGGATGATTTTTTTACTTCTTTAATTTAGCCGGAAGTTTGGCAGGATGGGGAAAAGGCGAGCTTAAGGGAGGGCTCTGCTTCAGGACACAGGCGAGACGCCGGTGCCACAAGAGGGGGGCGAGGGATGCGTCCGTCCTTGACTCGATTGCATCTCACTCTCCTTTTTGCGTATAAATACTCAATATAGCAAAACCATTTGATTTGTAAACAATGGATTCAACGATCACAAGCGTTTCAGGTAGTTCTACATTCATGACTCAAATAGACTTGCTATATATCCTTTTTTACCGACAATCTAGAGGACTTATCCAAAGCTTCTATCTGTAGGGTGTATTAGCGTCGCGTAAGGCACCACCTATGTTATGTAGTGTAGCTGTGTAAGTCCTGTTATAATTGCGATCTTTATAATTGCCATAGGTGCACAAAGAGCGCAATTATAAACATCAGTTAAATCAGGTTTACCAACTTAATTATTCAAATTTTCTCCGGGTTTTCCCTGCTGTTATTTGCCAAAATAACCAATACACCGTTAATTTTATTCGGGTCGATCGCGTCTGTCATTGAGTTAACCCACAGATCGATATTCTGCGGTTCTCCTTGCAAAGGCAATAGGACGCGATCGGGGTAATATTGCTCTCTATCTCGATCGCTTTGGGGTGACAAAGCACTGTTTAACCATTGACGAAAACTCTCATTCTCGATTTTAATTAAATCACCCAAAGATACACCCTCTACGACTTCTCCCTCCCTAGAACCTAGCAATTTTTTAGCCCGCTCGTTAGCGGTAATAATCTTACCTTTTTTATCTGTGGAGATGACACCGTTAGGGAGCGATCGCACTATATCTTTATGTCTGGTTTCTTGTTGTTTGACCTCCGCAAACAGCATCGCGTTTTGCAGGGCGACTCCGGCTTGGATGTTAAACACCTTCATAAATTCCATGTCGGTTTGACTGAAACTCGCTTTCCACTGTTCCGGGACCTGCGGCCAATCGTCCGGATTGTAGGGGGGGAATTCTCCTTTTCGTTTTTTATTAACTAATTGGGTGACGCCAATCAATTTTCGGTCTGAATTAAATACTGGCATACACAGCATACTGCAAGTGCGGTAGCCAGTTTTCTGGTCGATTTGTCTGCCAAAAGCGGCGCGGGGGTCGTCGTACAGGTCAAAGGGTATCACCAGGGGTTCCCCCGATTGGGCGACGATGCCTGGCCAACCGGCGGTTCTGGGTATGCGAAGTTCTTTAAGGTTGCCGCCGATCGGGATTTTCGTCCAGAGTTCGTCTTTATCTCCGTCGATCACCCACAAGGTACTGCGATCGGCTTGCATCAGTTCTTGGGCCCGATCCATCACCAGCTTCACGGTATCATCTAAGTCTAGACTGCTCTGAGAAAGAGCGCTGACGGCCTCCCTCAGCGCTGTCGCGGCCCGTTGTCTTTGAGTTGCTGCGTATAAAGATTGAGAAGACTCTAGAATTCGGCGCATCGACGGGGCAAATTCTTGAAAAACTTGTTCGTCTGCTTGAGTAAACCCTACCTTGTCAGTCTGTTCCTCTAAAGTACCATAATCTTGGTGGTTGGGTCTGAGTTTATTAATGAGTTGAACTACCGCGATTAACTCGCCTGTTTCCTCATTTAACAAGGGCATAGCCAGTAGCGAATAGGTGCGGTAACATATTCTTTCACCAAACTTTTTGGCATTGACAGAACGTGGATCATCATAAAAGTCATAGGGAATATTTACAACTTTTTTGAAGGTGGCGACTTCCCCTAGGATTCCTACAGTTGCAGGAACACGAATTTCTAAATTTTTGCCATTTTCATCTTTGGCTACAATTGCCCAGAGTTCATTCTGCTCTTCATCTAATAGAAAAATTGTGGCTCTATCTGCATTCAACAATTCTCCTGTTTTTAGAGTAATCTTCTGCAACATTTCATAAATGACTGCCTCAAATCCTCTATCGTCAATGATATTATCTAGGGATGACAGGATGAGATTTAGTATTTCACGCTCTTGATGTCCTTCGCAAAAAATATTTTTCATACTCACCTAGAAGCTCTCCTTCTTTAACACACCGAAAATACTCAGACCATAACTACTCTGATAATTTTTCTGAGGCACTGTGCAGAGATAACTATCAGCAGAAAGAGTTCAAAGAGGCAGCTATCTCTGCGGTGAACGCTACCTCCCCATTCCCAAAAATTAACAGCAACCGCCGCCGCTATAATGCCAAGTCGAATCAGTAATCAACACCTTATCGGGCATTAATTCCCCCAACTTCCCAGCAGTTTTATCGCAGACAGCAGCCGGAACTCCCCGCTGCAAAACGTGACCTGCCCCGTCATCAAATAGCTCTTCCATCCCCCGATAAATCGCCGTCTTGCCCGTGAAAATGCAAGCTCCATCCTCCGGTACATCCACTTTGAAAGACACCGAATCAAGGCTGTATAACAGCAAATCCGCATCCAATTGATAATTGTGTTTGTCCAGCAATCGGTAAGGCCTTCTCGCTCTCACTTCCACTTGGCCAAAGCCTACGTCTACAAGGTGTTGAACGTATTCTGGGTATGTCAGAGCACCGGACAAACACAGGGCGCGCAAGCGTTCGTCTTGCTTCAAATGCGGAGGTATTGGCTCACTTGCGATCGGATCGCTCATCAACAACCTGCCACCCGGTTTTAATACCCGATAAGCCTCTTTTAATGCTTTAGCTAAATCCGCAGGTTCAAATATATTAAATAAGCAATTTTGTGCGACAACATCTACAGAAGCATCTGGCACAGGCAACGCAAAAGCATTGCCTTCACAAATTTCCACAAAACTCGCATCAAACCAATCATTTTCGTGGGCTGCCATTTGCAAGTTTCGTGCAGCCGCCTCTCGCATTGCTGGAACCGGATCGACGGCAATAATCGCTCCTTGGTGTCTAGAAAAATATGCAAATTGTAGTGCTTCCAAGCCGCCGCCGACGCCTACATAAAGTACGAATGGATTGCCGATAAGTTCGGTGGCGTGAACGGTTGTGCCGCAGCCGTAATTCATTTCTTGCATTTGTTGGGGAATTTTTAATCCTGGCAATTGCAAGGGACTGCTTTGGACGCAGCAAAGTCCGAGTTGGGGGGTTTGGGCAACATCGCTGTAGAATTTGGCTGCTGTTTCGAGGTAGGTCATTTTTTAGGGTCCTAATTTTTGAGTTTTGACCGCAGATGTAGGCGGATTTACGCGGATGAACGCAGATGAATGCAGAATGTTTTTGTTAGGTGGCAAATTCAACTTTTTGTTCAGATTTTGGCTGATTTTCTGGTTGGGAAACTGTTGGTTCGGGAGCTGCTAATTCGGTGGTTGGCTGGGTGGGATTTTCAGCGGCCACTGGTGGCGTTGGCGGTACAAGATTGGGAGACTGTTCTGGTATCGCAGGAGTGACTACTTTTGGTACTGGAGCTTTTCCTGTTATTTCTGGCAGGGTTGGCGGCTCTGAAGGAGTAGCAGGTTCGGGATCTAGACGCAAAAAGTTGCGGAACCGATTGTAGTATCCTTTATATTCCTGTTTATTTGTTTGGGGGGATGCTGTTGGTGTCGGTTCTATTATTTTAACGGGAGCCACAATTTTTGGGGTTTCTACCTGTGGAGTTGCTGTTGGTGTCGGTTCTATTATTTTAACGGGAGCCACAATTTTTGGGGTTTCTACCTGTGGAGTTGCTGTTGGTGTCGGTTCTATTACTTGAACGGGAGCCACAATTTTTGGGGTTTCTACCTGTGGAGTTGCTGTTGGTGTCGGTTCTATTACTTGAACGGGAGCAACTTCTGGACTAACTGTTGGCTCTAAGCTAGGTTGGGTAACTGGGGTTTCTGGAACTGCAGGTGTGGGCTCGCTAATAGGTGTTTTTTCTAATGCAGGTGTGGGTTTCGCTTCGGGGGTTGGGGTTGGTGGAGGAGCGGGGGCTTGGTAGGTGCGATCGACTATACCGCGAGCTTCTGCTGCTGTTAGTTCGCCCCGCACTAATTTTGAAAGAGTATCTTGGCCGAGCGGTTGGTAATTTATCAGTCTAACTGTATTATTAAAGGCGTTTTTGACGATATTTCCCCGTTCGTCGATTAATTCTAGCTTTACCCAGTTTTTCCCTGGTTTGAATCCTTTAAGATATATAGGTTGCCACTGGTCGATCGCAAAGCTTTCGCCGTTGACTGTGGCTCGAATTTTCCAATCGAGAATTTCATCTTGGGAATTTTCTTGGGCCACTTGGTGCGGGGGGGCATTTGTCAAGTAAAAGTCGAGCAGGATGGGTTGTTCCCCGTAGCTCCCTTGGGGGCTGTTGTACGTTAATAGGGGTAATGTTCGATCGGGATTGTTGTCGTCTGTTTTGGTAAAAATGTGAAAGGTGGTTTGGGCGGCGGCACCTTCGTTTTTAAAGCTTTCTTCCCAAGGGCGCGTGGCGAACACCTGCAGGGTATGGGTTCCTGGTTCTAAGTCGGACAGCGTTAAAGGTTGGTTGATGTCGTAAACTGCTGCATAAGGTTGGTTGTCTAATAAAACTTGCAGATGGGGACCCAAACCCAAGTTTGCATCTTTGAAAATGGGCAAGCCTTTAACTTGGAACTGAACAGACACGTCTATATCCTGAAGCACTTGGTCAGGTAATGGATACAAAATACTAATTTGAGGCTGGTAGATTTCTAGAGCCTTACGCAGTTTTTGAATGGCTTCTGGGGGAGAAACCTCTGAAATTCTATTTACCAGGGCGGGCTCTGAGCCGCTCTTGTTCCCTGATTTGGGCATTTCGGGATGGCCCGCGCCACAACTTGCTAAACCCAAAATTACTACTGCTGCTGCGAACAATGCCAGCAGCCTGCCCGGAACTGTTCTGTGCCAATTGATCCCTATCACGCAACCATACTCCTAGAAGCCTTCTCATAGGGAACTATAGCCCAAAACTGAATAGAGTATTGGGGAATTGCCGATCGGACAAGAGCCAGACCCGGACCCGGCCCGGATTGAGGCTGAGCGCGCCACCTCTCCTCTGGGACTCATAAATCCCGCAGCCGTTTTCCTAAACATCTCTCTACAAATGAGTATTCCTCGATTACCTTATCTTTTAGTTTTGTAAAGTTAATGGCAATACCCCTTGACTTTTTAAAGGGTATGTGGAAATTAAAAGGGTTATTACATCAAGAAGAGAGGCTTTTTTAAGTATTGTTAACAAGCGATTAATACTTGTCTAGCAAGCTTATAATTCATAAAACTCCCTCAAAAGGAGCAGCCGTATCAAACCTAAGTCAGGAACGCGATCGGCGGCTCATCTGGTGAGAAGAGTTGGCAGTACCCAGGGATATTGTTAGCGACACTGGGGAACTGGCTTCTTCAAAGAAGTAAAATGCTTGGGTAGACGATGCACCTGCGTCTAACTCTGCAAAGAGTGAAGTGCAAGCAGTGTCGGCTTTCCCGAGAATCCCCCGCCTAATAAAGCGCGGGGAGTGTCAGGTACAGTATTCAGTTCTCGTTCCTTGTCTTACCGAGAGGAGAGTCTTCATGACCATTAGTCCTCCAGAGCGAGAGGCAAAAGTTAGGGTAGTAGTCGATAAGAATCCGGTTCCAACTTCTTTCGAGAAGTGGTCAAAACCAGGTCATTTCGATCGCACTCTAGCTAAAGGGCCAAAAACCACCACTTGGATTTGGAACCTCCACGCTAACGCTCACGACTTTGACAGTCATACAAGTGACTTAGAAGACGTTTCGCGCAAAATCTTTAGCGCTCACTTCGGCCACTTGGCAGTAATCTTCGTATGGTTGAGTGGCGCATATTTCCACGGCGCTAAATTTTCAAATTACGAAGCTTGGCTGACAAATCCTACAGCCATCAAGCCCAGCGCTCAAGTGGTCTGGCCGATTTTTGGTCAAGAAATTTTAAATGCAGATGTAGGCGGCGGGTTTCACGGGATTCAGATCACCTCTGGTCTATTCCAACTGTGGCGCGCCAATGGCATCACTAACTCATACCAGCTATATTGCACTGCGATCGGCGCCCTGGTAATGGCAGCTTTGATGCTGTTTGCCGGTTGGTTCCACTATCACGTCCGCGCTCCGAAACTGGAATGGTTCCAGAACGTGGAATCGATGATGAACCACCACTTGGCAGTTTTGTTAGGCTGCGGGTGCTTGGGCTACGCGGGACAGCAGATTCACGTTTCACTGCCGATCAACGCTTGCATGGACGCGATCGATGCAGGTGCACCGCTGACAGTCGGCGGCAAGCTGATCAAAACAGTTGCCGACATCCCCCTGCCGCACGAGTGGATTTTGACACCGGGCTTGATGGCTGACATCTACCCGAGTTTCGCTAAAGGTTTAACCCCCTTCTTCACCCTCAACTGGGGCGCATACACAGACTTCCTGACCTTCAAAGGCGGTCTGAACCCGACGACGGGCGGTCTGTGGTTGACCGATACAGCACACCACCACTTAGCTTTGGCAGTGCTGTTCATCGTTGCTGGTCATATGTACCGCACGAACTGGGGCATCGGCCACAGCATGAAAGAAATCCTAGAGAACCACAAAGGCCCCTTCACTGGTGAAGGTCACAAAGGTCTCTACGAAATCCTGACAAATTCTTGGCACGCGCAACTGTCCATTAACTTGGCACTGATGGGCTCTCTGAGCATCATCGTGGCTCAGCACATGTACGCGATGCCTCCCTACCCCTACATCGCGACCGACTACCCGACTCAGTTGTCCATCTTCACCCACCACATGTGGATCGGCGGATTCCTGATTGTTGGAGCAGCCGCTCACGGAGCAATCTTCATGGTTCGGGACTACGAACCGAGCGGCAACGTTAATAACCTGCTCGATCGCGTGATCCGTCATAGAGATGCGATCATTTCCCACCTGAACTGGGTTTGTATATTCTTGGGCTTCCACAGCTTCGGTCTGTACGTTCACAACGACACGATGCGGGCTTTCGGTCGTCCTCAAGATTTGTTCTCGGATACCGGGATTCAGTTGCGTCCGATATTTGCCCAGTGGATCCAAAACATCCACACCTTGGCTCCGGGCACAACAGCGCCTAATGCTACGGAAGTCGTCAGCCACGCTTTTGGCGGCGGTGCAGTAGTAGTCGCGGGCAAAGTAGCGATGATGCCGATCGAGTTGGGTACGGCGGATTTCATGATCCACCACATCCACGCTTTCACGATTCACGTTACAGTCCTGATTCTCTTGAAGGGCGTGTTGTTTGCACGCAGTTCTCGCTTGGTTCCTGACAAAGGCAACTTGGGCTTCCGGTTCCCTTGCGACGGCCCGGGCCGTGGCGGCACCTGCCAAGTTTCAGGTTGGGATCACGTGTTCCTAGGCTTGTTCTGGATGTACAACTCCATCTCGATCGTGATTTTCCACTTTAGCTGGAAAATGCAGTCGGACGTGTGGGGAACAGTATCGCCAGACGGCACAATTTCTCACATAACTGGCGGCAACTTCGCACAAAGTGCGATCACGATTAACGGCTGGCTGCGGGACTTCCTCTGGGCGCAAGCTTCTCAGGTAATTCAGTCCTACGGTTCGGCACTGTCGGCCTACGGTCTGATGTTCCTAGCCGGACACTTTGTGTTCGCCTTCAGCTTGATGTTCCTGTTCAGCGGTCGCGGCTACTGGCAAGAACTGATTGAATCCATTGTTTGGGCTCACAACAAGCTAAAGGTAGCTCCCTCGATTCAGCCTCGCGCTCTGAGCATTATTCAGGGTCGGGCTGTGGGTGTAGCTCACTACCTCCTGGGAGGAATTGTCACTACGTGGGCATTTTTCCTAGCGCGAATCATTTCGGTAGGGTAAACTACCCCTAGGTTTTGGATTCGGGATTTGGGAGGAATCTCAAACTCTGAATCCAAACTCCGAACCGAATCCCTTCAATTTTGTTCAGGATTCAGGATTAATCAAGGCTTATGGCAACGAAATTTCCAAAATTTAGCCAAGACCTTGCCCAAGACCCGACCACAAGGCGGATCTGGTACGGGATTGCCACAGCGCACGACTTTGAAAGCCACGACGGCATGACCGAAGAAAATCTTTACCAAAAGATTTTTGCTTCTCACTTCGGCCACGTAGCAATCATTTTCTTGTGGACTTCGGGCAGCCTGTTCCACGTAGCATGGCAAGGTAACTTTGAACAGTGGATTAAAGACCCCCTAAACGTCCGCCCGATCGCTCACGCGATTTGGGACCCGCAATTTGGCGCTCCTGCCGTAGAAGCTTTCACTCAAGGGGGCGCTTCTAACCCAGTGGATATCTCTTACTCGGGTGTCTACCACTGGTGGTTCACCCAAGGGATTCGGACAAATGCCGACCTGTATCAAGGAGCTATCTTCTTGTTGCTGCTGGCCGCTGTCTTCCTGTTCGCAGGTTGGTTGCACCTCCAACCCAAGTACCGCCCCAGCTTGTCTTGGTTCAAAAATGCTGAATCTCGCCTCAACCACCACTTGGCTGGTTTGTTCGGTGTCAGCTCTTTGGCTTGGACTGGTCACCTGGTTCACGTTGCTATCCCCGAATCTCGCGGACAGCACGTAGGTTGGGACAACTTCCTGTCAACCCCGCCTCACCCGGCTGGTTTGGGTCCGTTCTTCAGCGGTAACTGGGGCGTATACGCCGAGAATCCAGATGCAGCAAACCATGTCTTCGGTACTTCCGAAGGCGCGGGAACCGCAATTCTGACTTTCTTGGGTGGCTTCCACCCTCAAACAGAATCCCTGTGGCTGACAGACATCGCTCACCACCACTTGGCGATCGCAGTTCTGTTTATCGTTGCCGGTCATATGTACCGGACTAACTTCGGTATCGGTCACAGCATCAAAGAGATGTTGGATTCTAAGGCTGGTTTGGTCGGCGGCAAGAGTGAAGGGCAGTTCAACTTGCCTCACCAAGGCTTGTATGAAACCTACAACAACTCGCTGCACTTCCAACTGGCATTTCACCTCGCTGCTTTGGGCGTAATTACCTCCCTGGTAGCACAGCACATGTACGCGATGCCTCCCTACGCTTTCATAGCTAAGGACTTCACGACTCAGGCTGCGCTGTATACGCACCACCAGTACATTGCTGGATTCATCATGGTCGGCGCTTTCGCCCACGGAGCTATCTTCTTGGTGCGGGACTACGATCCTGAAGCAAATAAAGGCAACGTGCTCGATCGGGTGTTGCAGCACAAAGAAGCGATTATCTCTCACTTGAGCTGGGTGTCGCTGTTCTTGGGCTTCCACACTCTGGGACTGTACGTTCACAATGACGTTGTAGTTGCTTTCGGAACTCCTGAAAAGCAAATCTTGATTGAACCAGTGTTCGCACAGTTCATCCAAGCTGCTCACGGAAAAGCTCTCTACGGCATGGACGTGCTGTTGTCTAACCCAGACAGCATTGCTTCTACCGCTTGGCCGAACTACGGCAACGTATGGCTGCCAGGCTGGTTGGACGCGATTAACAACGGTACTAATTCTCTGTTCTTGGCGATCGGACCTGGCGATTTCTTGGTTCACCACGCGATCGCACTAGGCTTGCACACCACCACCTTGATCTTGGTCAAGGGCGCTCTGGATGCACGCGGTTCTAAGCTGATGCCGGACAAAAAAGACTTCGGTTATGCTTTCCCTTGCGACGGCCCCGGCCGTGGCGGTACTTGCGACATCTCTGCTTGGGACGCGATGTACCTGTCTGTATTCTGGATGTTGAACACCCTAGCTTGGGTAACGTTCTACTGGCACTGGAAGCACCTGGGCATCTGGCAAGGTAACGTGGCTCAGTTCAATGAGTCTTCTACCTACCTGATGGGCTGGTTCCGCGATTACCTCTGGCTGTATTCCGCTCAGTTGATCAACGGTTACAACCCGTATGGTACTAACAACTTGTCTGTCTGGTCTTGGATGTTCTTATTCGGACACCTTGTTTGGGCAACTGGTTTCATGTTCCTGATCTCTTGGAGAGGTTACTGGCAAGAGTTGATCGAGACTTTGGTTTGGGCTCACGAGCGCACTCCTTTGGCTAACTTGGTTCGCTGGAAAGACAAGCCTGTTGCTTTGTCCATCGTCCAAGGTCGTTTGGTTGGCTTAGTTCACTTTACTGTGGGCAACGTCCTCACTTACGCGGCCTTTGTAATTGCCTCGACGGCCGGGAAATTCGGGTAACTCTGAACTCTGGTTTCTAGGTAATTAAATGAAATCCCCCGCCTTCTAGCGGGGGATTTTTTTGTATTTTTCTGTAAGGAATTACCGCATATCAAATAGTGGTATAAGGAATGAGAATTAAATAACTTCCACTCTTGAAAGTGGGATGGGCGTCCCGCCCGTCCAAAAAGGACG